>CAJXPN010000017.1 GCA_913058025.1 uncultured Myxococcales bacterium
GACTCGAAGCGCGCCGCGACGTAAGGGTCGGACGCGTCGATCTCGTCCGGCCACCGCCGCTCCCCGTCGAAGCCGCGGAGGATGCGGATGAACTGGAGCTGGTCGATGGTGGTCTGGCGGATGGTGTCGCGTGAGTGGAGCAGGTCGGCGGTGAAGTAGTCGCCGCCGGTCTCCACGTCGCCGTCGTTGTCGAGGTCGCGGGCGCGGTGGTGGAGCAGGATGCTGCGCAGGTTCGGCAGCCCGAGGTTCGCGGACACCGTGCGCAGCAACCCCTCGTACTCCGAGGGGATCTCGAGGCCGTGGCCCACGCCGTCGATGGTGCAGGTGGCCATGCCGAACTTGGCCATCGAGCCCGCGAACGCGAGCATCTCCATGCGCGTCGAGCCGATGGCGTGGCTGTAGATGATGGTGGGGAAGGGCGCGCTCTGCGCGGGCGTCTCCTTCGGGACGACGCAGATGAACGGGATCTCGTCCTCGCCGACGTCCTGCGGGCGGGAGTCCTGGAGCGAGAGCGGGAACGCGTCGTCGTCGTCCTGAGCGTTGAGGCCGTCGATGGCGAGCCGGTCTCCCTCCTCGACCTCGCCCGCGCCGGGGACGCCGTCGGCTCTGCCGTCCTTGTCCGTGATGAAGTTGGGCGAGAGGAACGAGCCCGAGACCACGTAGTCGATGTCGTCGAAGGACGAGCCGAGCTTCTCGCCGCCCTGTCCGCCGTCGAGCGCCTGGGTGATCAGCGGGATGGCGAGGTCGAGGAACGCCCCGACCTCGAACGTGAGCGGGTCCTCGTCACCCTTGCGCTTGGCGGTGTGCAGGAGCTTGAACTCGGCGGGGTACGAGCTCGATAGCCAGGAGAGCGGGCCGTGGCCGTAGAGCCCGGCGCGCACCTGCCGCAGGCCCAGCGTCGGGTCGCCCGTGGTGAACGTCCACGCGAAGCGGACCGCGCGCAGCTGCGAGTCGAAGCGCGTGGGCAGTGTCCGAGGGAGGATGTCCTCGAGCGGGCGCAACGCGTCGGTCTGCCGCGCGTGGTTGATCCAGCGGAACGGCGAGTCGATGGTGAGCCCGTCCTCGCCGCGCAGCGCGGCCGAGAGCACGACCGCGTAGGTCGTGTCGGGCGCGAGCGGCTTGACCGGCCGGATGATGAGCGTGTTCGTCTCGCGCTCGTAGAAGTCGAGGAGCTGACCGAAGGCCAGCGGGTCGGCGCCGCGGTCGAGCGTGTTCGGTCGATCCCAGACGCCGTCGTCGTCGGTGTCCTCGATCGGGTCGAGGACGCCGTTTCCGTCGAGGTCGAACTCTTCGACCGACTCGAACGCCAGGTTGGTGCCCTCGCGGCGCGCGTCCCCCTGGAAGTATCGGTCCGGCCGAGACATCGTCACGGGGTAGTTGCCCCGCCCCATGTCGATCTCGGCGAACTCGCCGTATTCGGGGGACTCGGGGTCGACGTTGACCAGGTTCACCGCGTCGTCGACGAGGTCCGGTGTGGGCTCCTGATGACGGCGCACGAGGTCGTGGACGTCGAGCGGCGCGTCGAAGCGCACGGTGATGGGGCTGTACACGCCGAACCCGTGCTCCTGGTTGACGTAACGGCGCACGCGCTCCTCGGCGAGTGACGAACCTCGCTCGGAGACGTTCACCCGCAAGCCCGTCGGCGTGGTCGGGTCCGGCCGCGTGGCCAGATCGTTGGGGAACGGGATCTCGGGGAACGGCCTCTCGTTCAGGTCGAACACGATCTGGGGCCCGTACGAGACGCGCGCGAAGCGAAGCCCAGATGGCTCCTCGTTCTTCTCGAAGCACCCGGTCGAGAGCGCGCAGGCGACGCCAAGAAGTAAGCGTGAATAAGTGGACGCGTGGGGGCGTCTCTGGGTCGAGGAAGGATCGTTCATGCGGGGTCGCTCGGGTGGGCGCGTCGCGTTGAGACGTGAAATGGCTCGTGTCGTGTCTTGGGCGTATGTTAAGCCATCACGCACACGTGTATCAATCAGGGCTCGAGGTTTCGAGCTGGTCGTGGCCTACGGGTCGCAAGCATCGGAGAATGTGGGTGAAGACGCATCGTTGGGTAGTGGGGATGTTGTTCGTGATCGTGGTCCACTCGTTGGGCTGCTCGTACTTCCAGGCAGCGGGGGAGAAGAACCGCGTGATTCGCATGGAGATGGAGCGCTACGTCTACGACGAGCCTTGCGAGAGGGTCTTCCCCGAGCTCCGGCAGGTGCTGTTCCAGGACGGCTACGCGGTCCGCAACACGGGCGAAGGCGGCATGACGCTCGAGACCGAGTGGACGCGCGATCGAAGCGACAACGACCGCCGCTACCTCGCCCAGGGCATCGCCACGCAGTCGCAGGGCTGCCAGCTCCGCGTCTCCTTCGAGCAGATCTCGGCGGCCGGGAACCGCCAGTCCGGTCGCGACACCGACATGGAGCTCCGCGTGCTCCAGCGCGTCGACCCGACCGACCACGCCGAGATCCTGCGCAAGGCGGAGGCCGCCTACCAGGCCTCCGTGAGCAGCTGACCCACGCCGGCGTGCGCCCTCAGAGGCGCTCGCCGATGAGCCTCATCATCTCACCGATGCGCTTGGGCCATGAGTTCTGCGCGGCGAGCGCGAGGCGCGCGTCGCGCGCCTCGTCGCCGTCCTCGGCCAGCGCCTTCGCGCACGCCTCGACGAACGCGTCCGCGCTCGACGCGACCTCGACTTTTCCCCAGTAGTCCTCGAGCGCGGGCAGCGGCGTGATCACCACTGGCTTTCCGGTGGCGAGGAACTCGAAGAACTTGATGGGGAACACGGCCTCGGTGTGGTGCGAGATCCTGTACGGGATCGTCGCCACGTCGAAGCCCTTGATGTAGGCGGGAAGGTCGGCGTACGCCCGGTAGCCGAGCAGGTGCACGTTAGGGGCCTCCTGCGCGGCGGCGACGTCGGTCCCCGGGTCGGCCATGCCGACCGGCCCGATCAGCGCAATCTGCCAGTCGGGCCTCGCCCGCGCGACCTCCAGGACGAGCTCGAGGTCGAGCTTGTAGTCGCTGATCGCGCCCACGAACCCGATGACTGGCCCGCGCTCGCGAAGCTCCGCGAGCTCCGGCGGTATGGGGAGCTCCTCATCGAGCGCGGCGTTGAAGTGCTCGGCGTCCCCGACGTTGTGGACCAGGTAGGTGTTCTCGGGGTTGTAGCCCCTACGCCTCTCGTAGAGCGCGCGCGACGTGCAGAAGACGAGGTCCGCGCACCGACACAGGCGCTCCTCGCGCAGCCTGATCCAGTCCGGGTTGTCCCTGTACGTCGGGAACGAGGGGTAGTCGTCCACGCAGTCGTACACGAGCAGCTTCTTTCGCATCTTCGCGACCGCGTCGCCATACCCCGGGTGGTAGACCCACGCGATGGGGTCCTCGTCGGGGACCGTGCGGTCGAGCCACCGCTGCAAGAACTTCAACTGAAGGTCGAAGGTCGACCAGTCACGCACCGGGTGCCCATGTGGGAACGCGCCCGCGATGAGCGGCGAGGCGTGATCCCCGACGTAGAGCGTCCCGCCGCGTGGCGTCACGCCGTCGGTGAGCGCGCGGACCAGCGTCGCCGGTGAGCGGCGGTCGTGCCGCAGCCGACGCCACAAGTACATCGGGAGCGGGCGCAGCCCATAGTCGACGTGGACGACGCGGTGGTCACGCGCCAAACGGCTCATGACGTGCTGCTTGTTCGTCCACATCGCATCGTCCCATGATTGGGATGACAGGCAGACGATCGTGTGCATCGGGTTCATCGCGGTGCTCTCGGATCCGGTGGGTCACGGGGTCCGTCATACTCGCGGACTCGGGCGTCTGACTAGCCCGGAGTGAGGCGCGAGTCTGTGGCCAAGGCTTGACGTGATAATCATCCCGGCGGTAGTTGTGGCGCGACTGCGACGCATGGCGCGGCGCATCAAAGACACGAACTCCTCCAGGAGGCTGAGAAGATGGCCACATACTATCGGTCGAGACCCCACCCTTGGCACGGACTCCAGCCCGGGCCCGATCCTCCCCGCGTGGTCACCGCGTACATCGAGATCACTCCCTTCGACTCGGTGAAGTACGAGATCGACAAGGAGACTGGCTACCTGCGCGTGGATCGACCCCAGCGTTACTCCTCGCAGACCCCCGCGCTCTACGGGTTCGTCCCGCAGACGTACTGCGGCGAGCGCGTGAGCGCGCTCAGCCCCGACGCCGAGGGCGGAGACAACGACCCGCTCGACATCTGCGTGCTCTGTGAGCGCCCGATCAACCGCGCCGACATCCTGCTCAACGTCCGCGTCATCGGCGGGCTGCGCATGGTCGACAACGGCGAGGCCGACGACAAGATCATCGCGGTGCTCGAGAACGACCAGGTCTACGGTAGGATGCGCGAGCTCACGGACGTCCCCGACGTCCTCGTCGAGCGCCTGCGCCACTACTTCGGCACGTACAAGATGAAGCCAGGCGAGGAGTCCAACATGTCCTTCGCTGGTAAGTACGGCCGCGAGGACGCCGAGGAGGTCGTGATCGCATCGATGGCCGACTACAACCAGCACTTCGCTCACCTCGAGTACCGTTGAGGACCTCGCGTCCTACTCCGAGTGGTGTGTGGGAGGGAACGCCGCCGCGATGGCCCCCGGCGCGCGCTTGAGCGCGTCGCCTGGGTACTCGCGGCGGCGCCACACGAGGTCCTTGACCAGCTTCGCGCTGCGCCAGGCCCAGACCGACGTGCGCGTCGCGTGCGTCATCGGGGCGAAGCGGTCGGGCGCCCACGCGTCGAAGTCCTCGAGCGCGTTCAGGCCGCCCTGGTAGTGCTTGATGGGGTCTGTGCCCACGCGGTTGATCTCATGCACCGTATACAGCGTGAAGACCTGCGGGACGTACACCAGCGGGAAGAGAGAGGCCACGCGCAGCCACAGGGCATAGTCCTGGCCGCCGCGCTGGAGGATCTCGCGCGTCGGGAACGACCCGACGCGCTCGATGCACGCGCGGTGGAGCACCACGGTCGACGTGCCCACGAAGTTGTGGAACGCCAGCCTCGTGTGTGACGCGTCCAGCGCCACGGGCGGGTGCTCCGCAGCGGGGACGTCGCCGGCCTCGCTCACGCGCCTGTAGCGCGTGAAGGAGAGGCCAGGGCGGCGCAGCCTCCGCAGCGCCCCGATCTGCGCCGTCAGCTTGCCCGGCAGCCAGCGGTCGTCGGCGTCCAGGAACGCGAAGTACTCCCCGGTCGCCTCACGCATCCCGGTGTTGCGCGCGCCCGAGACGCCCTGGTTCTCCTGCCGGATGATGCGCGCGCCGATAGGGTGCGTGGCCGCGACCTCGGCGGCGTCGTCGGGTGAGCCGTCGTCGACGACGATCACCTCGACCTCGCCGGCGTACTCCTGCGCGGCGACCGCGTCGAGCGCGCCCAGGATGAACTTCGCCTGGCGGTAGGCGGGGATGATGACGGAGACGGAGGGCCAGCGGTCGGACATCGTGTTCACCTGTCGATCGACGCGCGGGCCTTCGCGCCCCAGCGCAGCGCGCCGCGTACGGCGAGCAGGCCGAGGCGAGCGATCCGTTGCGGCGTGGGGAGCGGGTCTCTGTCGAACTGTCGCGCGAAGTAGCGCTCCATGAACACCTCGAGCTCCGGGTCCCGCGCGGCGACCCGCTCGTCGATCCCCGAATACCTGAAGTTCTTCTTGAAGAACTTGGGCCACCCGTCGCAGTAGTCGTGCGCCATGATGACGTCGGGGACGTAGAGGACGCGTGCGTCGGGGTCGTCCCGCTTGGCGCGGAACGTCAGGTCTATGCCCTCGTGGCCGTAGAGCGACTCGGCGAAGCCGCCCAGCCGGATGTAGAGGTCTCGGCGCGTGAGCATCGAGCCCTCGGTGACCAGGCAGTCTTCGACGGCGACGGGGCCGCGGTCGTAGTGTCCAGCGAGCGTGGTGAAGATCGGGTGCTCCTTGGCGACGATCTTGGAGCGGATGGCCGCGACGGCGGGGTCGTCGAAGTAGGCGAGCCCGCGCGCGCAGTAGTCTGGGGCGATGAGGCCGTCGTCGTCGATGAAGGCGAGGATGGGACCACGGGACCACGCCGCGCCGGCGTTGCGCGCGATGGACAGGCCGACGTTGTCGACCATGCGCAGCTGGAGGTGGACGCGCTCGGAGATGGCGTCGTGGACGGACTCGAGCCCGCCGTTGTCGACGAGGACGACCTCGAGCTCGTCCTCGCCCAGGCCGCGCTGGGCGAGGACGTGGTCGATGCACTCGACGACGAACTCGGCCGAACGCCACGCGACGATGACGACGCTGAGCCGAGGATCGTCGGGGCGTTCGCGCTCGATGACCCTCGCGATGAGGGGTTCGTAGCGTGCGCGCCACCCGGGCTCCCCACCTTCGGGGTAGCCCTGGAGCGCGTCGAGGTGTGCGCGTTGTTCAGGGGTCATGTGGCTTCAGCGCTCGAACAGCGTGGGGTCGATGGCGGTGGGCTCGGGTCCAACGACGCCGAACTGCACTCCGCTCACGTACTGCTTGAAGACGCGCTGGACGTCGGCCGGTTTGACCGCGCCGAGCTCGTCGAGGAAGCCCGCGGCGCTCTTGTAGTCACCCGTGAGGATGTACGCGTCTGCGAGCGCGGAGGCCTGCGAGGAGTTCGTCTCCTGGCCCATGTAGTGCTGGGTGATGAAGACGTTGAGGGTCTCCTGGAGCTGTTGGGCCGTGACGCCGTCGTTCTTGATGCGCTCGACCTCGGCGAACATGACGGGGATCGTGGCGGCGGGGTCGACCGCGGTCACGTAGAAGTACCCGTAGTTCGAGGTGCGCGAGGACAGCCCGGCGGACACGGCGTAGGTGAGGTTGCGCTTGGTGCGGACCTCCTCGAAGAGCCTGTCCGAGAGCAGGTCCATCCCGACGACCATGGCAGCGTAGTCGGGGTGGTTGGGCGCGGGGGCGGCGAAGAGCCCGAAGATGTAGTTGGTCGGGAGCTCCTTCTTCTCGGCGACGGTGAAGAGCGTCTCGGGCTGGGTGACCTCGGGCGTGGCCGTGGCGGCGGGCGCCGTCGACTTCACGCGCGCCAGCTTCGCCGAGACCTTCTCGATGATCGCGTCGGTGGGCACGTCGCCCACGACCACGAGGAGCATGCGGTTGGGCGAGACGAGCGCGCGCTGGTAGCCGCGCAGCTCGTCACGCGTGAAGGACTCGACGGTCTTGGCCGTTCCGAGCTGTCCGTCGGCGTACGGGTGCCCCGAGAAGAACGCCTGCGACGTGATGTGTGAGACGAGCGAGTCGGCGTTCTCACAGATGCCCTGGATGGCGGCGAGCTGGCGCTCGCGCGCGAGCTCGACCTCGGCCTCGGGCATGGCCGGCTCGAGGACGGCCTGCTCGAACATGGGCCAGACCTCGTCGAAGTAGGGCGAGATCGTCTTCATCGCGACGCCGGAGTAGTCGCGGTCGGTGAAGGAGCCGATGGAGGCGCCGACCGAGGCGAGCTTGGCGTTGAGCGCGTCCTTGGGGGTGGAGTCGGTGCCGCCGTCGACGGCCACGCTCCACGCCAACCGCTCGATGCCCTGCGTCCCCAGTTCCAGGCGCGAGGGCGCGTCGAGGAAGTAGAGCTGCGCGGAGACGATCTGGTTGGCGGGGGTGGGCTTGTGCAGCACCATCATGTCGCCGACCTTGATCGCCTTCACGCCATTGTGCTCGCCGATCAACTCGACCTCGGGCGCGGCGTCGTTCATGGGGAGCGCGGCGTACGCAGGGACCGTGCGCGCGGCCGCCTCGACCTGCAGGCTCGGGTAGCACGCCTTGGCGGCGCGGATCTTATTGGCGTTCGTGCTGGTAGGCTCGGAGGGATCCTCGACGGGTGCCGGGTCGGTCTTGGCCTTGTTGCCAGTGCACGCGGTGAGCGCGGTGAGCGCGAGCGCGAGCGCTGCGACGCGTGTGCGTGTGGTCAGCATGGTGTCCTCGAGAGGTTCGCGGTTCGTGTAGTGTCGTTCGTCGTAGGGGTCTGCGGGGCGCTCGGCATCACTTCTTGGGCGAGCGCGAGGCGCGGACCTCTGCGTCGATCTCGGTGACCATCGCGGCGAAGGAGGCCTCGTCCAGGCCGAGCTCCTTGCCGGCGGCCTCGCTGATGAGCAGGCCGATGACGTAGGGCTTCCCGATGATGTAGTCGGTGACGAACTTCGCGATGTCCTCGCGGGACACCGCGTTCAGGTTCTCGACGTAGTCGAGGTAGTAGTCGAGCCCTGCGACGCACCACCAGAAGCTGACGGTGTGGACCATCGCGCTGGCCTTCTCCTGCTCGTAGATGCTCTGGATGGCGAGGATCTTCTTGGCCGAGGAGAGCTGCTCGTCGGTGAAGTAGGCCGGGTCCGTGAGGTCGTAGAGCTCGTTGAGGAGCGCGCGGATGGCGGGCTTGATGTTCTCGGGGCGCGTCTGCGCGGCCGCGCTGATGGGGCCGGTGTAGCGCTGCGTGTAGTAGCTCAGGCCGGCGCCGAGCGTGACGCCGGAGTCCACGAGCGCCTTGTAGAACTTCGAGGTCGGCTGCCCGAGGATGTAGCTCAGGACGTCGGCGGCGTAGGTCGCCTTGGCGTCGGTCGCCACGCTCGGGCCGTGCCAGTTGAGCGTGATGTAGGGGACCTGGACGTCCTTGTTCACCACGACCGCGGAGGTCGCCTCGAGCGGGGGATGCGGCGGCACCGGGTAGGTGACGTGGGGGTCCTCGGCGCTCGGCTTCCACGAGGAGAACTCGCGCTCGGCCAGCGCGAACGCGGCCTCGGGCTCGACGTCTCCCGCGATGAGCAGCACCGAGTTGTTCGGCACGTAGTAGCGCTCCTTCATCACGCGCATCTTGTCCACGGTCGCCGTGGTGATGGTCTCGCGGTCGCCCAGCGAGTCCTTACGCGTCGGGTGCGCGTGCCACATCTTCTTTTCGACCGCCTGGCCGATCCAGTAGTACGGGTTCGACTCGTTGCGATCGACCTCGCCGATGACGACCTGGATCTCCTTGGTGAACTCCTTCTCGTCGAACTTCGGCGTCGTGATGGCGTCGCGCATGAAGACGACGCCGGACTTCAGGTTCTTCGAGGGGAGCGTGAAGTAGTAGTTCACGCGCTCGGAGGACGTGGTGCCGTTGAACGAGATGCCGAGCTCACGGATGCGCTTGAGGTAGGCCTCCTGCGTGGTGATGACCGCGTTCCCCTTGAAGAACATGTGCTCGTAGAGGTGGCTAAGGCCGTTGAACGCGGGAGGCTCTGTGAACGCGCCGTTCTTGACCGCGATCTCCACGGTGACCAGCGGCACGGAGTGGTCCTCCAGCACGACCACGGTCAGGCCGTTGTCCATCGTCTTCTGGGTGATGACGTCTCTCAGGCCTTCGGCCTGTGCGGCGGGCGTGAAGAGCGTCAGCGAGAGGGCGGCGGTGGCCCAGATGGTGGCTCGGCGCATCGTCGTGCTCCTTGTGCGCGTGGTGGCGTGGGACCTCATTGACGAGGTGTCGTCACGCTTCGCGACGACTCCTCGCCTCATAACACACCACCCGCGGCGTTGTCTTTCCGCGTCGCTCACCAGCGCCAGTGGTAACCCAAATGGAGCCCCGCGGCCGCGTAGAGTGAGAACCCGTCGCCGACCTCGGCGGTCGACGACTGGAGCGCGATGCGCCCGCCGAGTGACCACTCGCGGTCGATCCTCCAGGCCAGGCCGACCTCGAGCTCGACCCCCAGCGACGCCGTGCGCCCGTTCGGGACGTCCGTCGTCCCCAGAGGGTAGTACACGAGCCCCACGCCCACGTGCGGCACGTACTGGATGACGTCGAACGCGTAGCGCGCCCCGAGGGTGACGTCGGAGATGACGAGCGGCGGGATCGCGTCCTCGTCCTCGTCCTCGGGATCACGCCCCAGGTGGTAGGCCAACCCCGTGGACGCGACCACGGACCAGAAGTCGTCGAACGAGAGCTCGATGCCCAGCTCGCCCGCGACACCGGGCTGCACGGTCGGGCTCGACGGGCTCAGGAACGCGGCGTCGACGCCGACCCAGCCGCGCGAGGTCAGCCTGGCGTGCGCGTCGGCGGGCGCCAGCGTCACCGCGATCGCCGCCGACAGCGCGAGCGCGGCGGCGGCGGCGGAGAGGTGTCCTCGGGGGCACGTTCGGCCTGTGTTCATGGGAGCCTCAGCAGGTTGACACCCGCTCGGTGTCTCAATATAGTCCGCGCCCGTAGGCGCGCGCCGAATCGGGGTCGCGCACACATGTGTGCGCCGCGCGCGACACACCCAACGTGGTCGCGTTGTAGGGTCACCGACCCGAACGAGTCAAGGAGTCGAGCGATGCCCAAGAAGATCAAGAAGCGTAGCAAACGTCAGGAAGAAGAAGAGGTCGTCGAAGTCGAACTCGCCGAAGGCGAGGGCGCGGACTTCTTCAGCGACGAGGACTTCGAGCCGGAGAACCTCGGCGAGGCCATCGTCGACATCCCCGAGGCCGAGCGCGACGCGTTCCAGAAGGTCTCCTTCGACGCGGCCAACTGGGTCGAGAAGAACATCAAGACGGTCGGCATCGTCGCGGCGCTCGCGATCGCGATCCCCGTCGGGGGCTACGCCTTCTACCAGGCGAGCGAGGCCAGCAAGACCTCGGCGTCTTCGGTCGCGAACGTGATCTTCGACGGCTACCAGTCCCCCGTCGTGGGCTCGCCCTCGCACAAGATGATCGAGTCCAACGACAAGCTCAAGATGCCCAAGGTCGTCTACCCGACGACCGAGGCGAAGTGGACCGCGATCTACAAGAGCGCAGAGGACACGCTCGCGAAGCACCCGGATCAGCTCGGCGTGGTCGCCAACCTCTCCAAGGGCGCCGCCGCGCTGCGCCTCGCGAAGTGGGACGACGCGCTCTCCTCGTACCAGGCCGCTCTGGACGCCGAGGAGATCTCGAGCATGAAGCCGTTCGCGCTGCTTGGCGTCGCCCAGGCGAACGTCGGCGCGGGCAAGGTCGATGGTGCGGTCGCCGCGCTCGACGAGCTCGCCGAGATCGACGGCTTCAAGGGCGTCGCGCGCTACGAGAAGGGCCGCGTCTACGAGACCGCCGGTGACAAGGACAAGGCCAAGGCCACCTACCACGAGCTGCTCGAGACCCTCCCGTCGAGCCCCTACAAGCTCGACGTCGAGCGTCGTCTGGCGACGCTGTGAGGTCTCGTACGCTCGGAGCCACCTTCGCGCTCGGTATGTTCTGCGCGCTCGCGTCGAGCGGCTGCGCGAAGAACACGCCCGCGCGTACGGCGACCTTCAAGGCCAAGCCCCTCTCGCTCCCCCCGCGCGTCGACACGCGCTGGCGCGTCGCGCTCCACCCGTCGGTCCCCTGGGACTACAAGGTCCAGGAGTTCTCGCGGCCCGTGTTCATGGAGGGCCGCGAGAGCCTCATCATCGGGACCTCCGAGGGCCGCGTCTTCCGCGTCCGCGCGGGCAACGGCGAGCGCATGTGGGCGACCACGCTCGAGAGCGATCGTGACGACGAGCTGCGCGTGCACGCCGAGCCGACCGTGGGCGAGAAGATCGTCTGGGTCCCTACGCTCTCGGGCACCATCCACGCGCTGCGCCTCTCGGACGGGAAGCCCCTCTGGGAGTACGAGGCCGAGGACGCCGTCGAGGGCCGCATGGCGTTCGCCGAGGGCCGCATCATCGCCGCGGACAGCCGCGAGGTGCTCCACGCCCTCGACGCCGAGACCGGCAAGCGCCTCTGGCGCTACTCTCGCCAGCTCCCCGAGGCCTTCACCATCAAGGGCGGCGGCTCCCCCGTCGTTGATGGCCAGGCCGTCTACACCGGCTTCGCCGATGGCGTGCTCACCGCAGTACAGATCGACACCGGAGAGCTCCTCTGGGCCACCGACCTCGGCGACGACCGCCCCGAGTTCACCGACGTCGACCTCCCGGTGATTTTGGACGGCGAGCGCATGTTCGCCGCCAGCTACGCCGGCGGCATTCATTCGGTCTCCCGTGAGGACGGCGCCATCGAGTGGCGGATCCCGATCGAGGCCGTCAGCGAGATGGCGCTCGACCGTGGTGTCCTCTATGCGGTCAGCGCTCAGGGGCGCGCCGTGGCGATCGACACGGAGACGCGCAAGCAGATCTGGGGCTTTCGCTTCAAGGGCGACACGCCCGTGGGCGTCAGCGTCCGTGGCCCCTACGTGTTCGTGGCGACGTCGGCGGGGCCGATGCACGTCTTCGACGCGGCGACGGGTTACCCGCTGTCGAAGTGGGCGCCCTCGACGGGCTTCAACAACGCGCCGACCTTCGATGGCGCGCGCGCGTGGGTCCTGTCGAACGGCGGCTACCTGTACGGCGTCGACGTGAGCCGCGGCGCGGCGCGTTCGTCGCGCTGAGGCGCTCCACTCTCCTCAGCGACGCACGTAATAGAGCACCTGGACGGGCATCCCCATGTTGATCGAGCGTACGTCACGCTCGGAGTAGGGGAAGGGCGTCATGGGATAGCGCTCGAGCGGCATCGGCTCGAACTCGGGGTGGGCGTTCAGGTCCGCGCGCATGTCGTTGGCCAGCGGGCCGACGTCGGTGCGCACCCACAGGTTGCCGCCCGGGCGCATCTTCGTGGCGAAGAGGTCGAGGGTCTGCTCGCGGACGATGCGCCGCTTGCGGTGCCTCACCTTCCACCACGGGTCGGGGTAGAGGATCCAGAGATCCCCGAGCTGCCCGTCGTCGAACATGATCGGGACTGCGAGCTCGGCGTCTGCCCTCAGGACATGCGCCACGTCCAGCCCGTCCTTTCGCAGGCGAGCATCGGCCATCTCCGCGAACTTCTTGCGGATCTCGATGCCGATGAGCGAGCGCTCGGGCTCGCGTTTGGCGAGGTGGTGGATGAACCGGCCCTTGTTCGAGCCGATCTCCACGCCCACGTCTTCGGTCAACGTGTGGGTGCTCGCGAACGCGCGTAGCTCGGCGAGCTGGCGATCGTAGTTCTCTTCAATGACCGCGTCGAAGCGGAACGAGAGGTCTGCCATCGGTGTACGACCGTGGTGTAGGGGGCGCGCGTGTTGGGCGCGATTAGATGTCTATGACGAGCCCGTCGCGGGCGGCGACGGTGTTCGAGAACGCGGCCTTGCCGAGCGCTTCGAGGGTGTCGATGTCGTCGTCCGACGCGCCAGGGTCGTGATGAAACAGCACGAGCTTGGAGACGTCGGCGCGTTCGGCTACGCCCGCGGCGATCTCGACGGTGGAGTGGCCATACCCCTGGGGAGGGGCGGGCATGGAGACGTAACGGCCGGAGGTGTACATCGCGTCGTGGATGAGCACGTCGGCTCCCTGAGCGAAGTTCTCCAGGCGGCGGTCTCCCTGGACGTAGCCCTCGGTGTCGGTCGCGTAGACGACGCTGCGGTCGCCACACTCCACCTTGTAGAGCAGCACGCCGCTCTTGGGGTGGTTGTACCCACGCATGCACCGCACGACCAGGTCGCAGTCGGCGACGTCGGGCGCGAGGTCGCGCTCGGACGGGTGCCCCGCGCGAAGCACCACGGGCTCACGCTGACCCTTGACGAAGAACACGGAGTGGACCTCGCCGATGTCGTTGAGGGTCTTGACAGCGTTCATCTCGTGGAAGGGGACCGGGAAGAACGGAGGGGCGAAGAACCCCTCCATCGCCTCACCGAAGCTCCCGTGGGGGCCCATCCTGGGGCCCCAAAGGTTCACCGTCGCCGACTCGATGTACATCGGGGCGAAGAACGGGACGCCGATGACGTGGTCGAGGTGGAGGTGCGTGAAGAACACGTACGCGTCGATCGGCTCGCCCGTGGAGGCGAAGCGCTGGACGAGTTCGTTGCCGTAGCCGACGATGCCCGTGCCCGCGTCGAGCGCGATCTCGCGGTCTCCGGCGCGCACCACGACACACGACGTCGCGCCGCCGTAGCGCTGGTGTCCGGCCCCCGCGACGGGGAAGCTGCCGCGGCAGCCAAAGATCTTGATGGAGAAGTCCGAGGGCATGCGCGGCGTTGCCTTGTTGGTGGGGGGCGTGGGCGATGGTAGATCTCGAAGACACCCTGCGCGCGTGGTGCGGGCGCGGGAGGGCGAAACCTTAGCAACGCGTGTTGCGAAGCGTCAAGGCGTGGCGCCTTCGACCGCTTCGTGTGCTCGCGAGGAGAGACGTGAACGACGAGCTCATGGCGCTGATCGGTGAAGAGGGAGAGTGGCAGGGGCTCGTGGCATGGGCCCACGAGTATGGAGAGCGAGTGCTCTCCTTCCACGACGCCATCGAGGCCGCGGAGGCGCTGGCGCGCGACGCGCGTCCTGCCATCGCGTGCGCGAGTATGGCCGCGCTCGACCGAATGGGTCCCCAGGGCGTCGCGGCGCTCAAGCAGGCCTGCCACCCCGCGCCCGTGGTCGTGGCGTCTCGCCGCGTGGACCCGCGCGCCGTCCAGTGGCTCTCGTGGGGGGTCGACGCGTTCGCCCCGCTCGACCCCGCCGGTGGGATCGAGGACGCGAACGCTGCGCACGCGCTCCTGGCGTCGATGGCGCGGCGAGCGTTCGAGCTCGTGCAGACGCGGCGTGAGCTCGCGCGACGGGACGCCGAGCTCTCTGGGCTCGACGCGCTCTCTCACGCGACCGCTGGTGCCCTCGACTCGGCGACCATCATCCACCGCTCGCTCATGATCCTGTCGGGCATGCTGTTCCGGCCCGCCGCGGCGTTCCTCACGCTGAGGAGAGGGCCAGAGGACCTGGAGCAGAGCGTCCGCAGGACACAGGGAGGGTCGCTCCTGTCTCTTATACACATCTGACGCTGCCGACGATCTACTCTGTGTAGATC
>CAJXPN010000018.1 GCA_913058025.1 uncultured Myxococcales bacterium
GAGATTTCTGCCTGTCTCGTGGGCTCGGAGATGTGTATAAGAGACAGGCACAGGACCGTGGTGCGGCCGGCGCGGATGAGCACGCTGCCCATGGGGACGTCGGTGAAGTCTGTCTCGATGGAGATCTCGCGCAGCTCGTCGTTGGCTCTTCCGTCGGGTCTCATCAGGTCCTCTCGTGTCGTGTTCGGTTGGGTTCTTCGGGGCACACGAGGTCTATGCGGGACACGCCGCGCGCGCAAGACCCTCGCCATCTGCGCCCTTACCGATACACTCTCCCCCACATCGACCAAGACCCAAGACCCACAGAGGAGAGACACCATGCGCATTCTCATCACCGGCGCCGGCGGCGCGCTCGGCTCCGTCGTCGCAAAGTCCTGCATCGACGCCGGCCACGAGGTCGTCGGCGCGGCGTTCGCCGCCAAGACCCGGCTCGATACGAGCGACGACGCGGGCTACCCCGTCGCCTACTTCGACGCCTCCGACGCCGACTCCGTGCGCGAGATCTTCGGCGCGATCACGATGGAGCTCGGCGACGTCGACGCGCTCGTCCACTGCGCCGGCGGCTTCCGCTGGTCCACGATCACGGATCTCTCCGACGACGACATCGACTTCCTGATGTCGGCGAACCTGCGCTCCTCTCTGCTCATGCTGCGCGCGACGCTCGGGCCGATGAAGGAGCGCGGCTTCGGGCGCGTGGTCTTCGTGTCCTCGAAGTCCACGCTCGCGCCGGGTCTGGGCGAGGGCGCGTACGCCGCGACCAAGGCCGGCATCAACGCGCTCGTGGCCTCTGCCGCGGCCGAGGTCGCCGGCTCCAACGTCACCGTCAACGCCGTCCTCCCCTCGATCATCGACACGCCCGCGAACCGCGAGGTGATGCCCGACGCGGACTTCTCGAGCTGGGTCCCGCGCGAGTCGATCGCCGCGGTCATCCTGGCGCTGATCGCGCCGGGGCTGGGCGACCTGAGCGGCGCGCTGGTCCCCGTGTCGCGTTGACCGGGGCGCCCACACCTCGCAGGAGAGCACCAACCCGTGCACTCTTGCACCCGTGAGGTGCACATTAGGACGTGGCGCGTTCATCGCCGCACGCACAACCTGGAGCTCGCATCACCCGGTCACCTGAGGAGGAGCCAATGCGAGAGAAGGGTCAGATCCCCCACGCCGAGCCCGAGCGCCCACGCAGACACGCGTTCGCAGCCACGCTCATCGCGCTGCTCACGTCGGCGGCCATGCCCCCGGCGGTCGCGTGGGCCGGGGACACGCCGCCGGCCGAGGAGGCGACGCCCGCGCCGAGGCAGCGCTCATCGCACTTCGTGAGCACCTCCGCGTTCATGCTCTTCAACCTGCTGCCAGACCCCCCGTCCTTCTTCCAGCTCAACTACGGGTTCCGGCCGACGGACGTGGACACGATCATCGTCGAGGCGATGACGTGGACGTACGGCGCCCCGCTGGGCATCCCGCTGTTCGGCGGTGACTACGGCGACAGCGTCCACGATTACCCGGGTCGCGTCCGCTCCGCCGGGGTGGGGCTGGCTTACCAGCGCTACCTCTGGCGAGGCATCTACGCGACCCTGCACGTGACCCCGTTCTGGCAGACGTACTACGACGAGGGCGGGGAGTTCATACAGAGCGGCTTCCAGTTGTTCATGGTCGGGCGAGTCGGCTACCACTTCGACCTGTGGAACGATCGGATCTTCATCGAGCCATCGATCGCGGCGACGACGTGGCCCATCAACACGAACCTCCCCGCGTCGTTCGAGGAGCAGGAGGCCGGGTGGCCGGGGTACTTCCTCTTCGAGCCCGGCCTCAACGTCGGCGTCAACTTCTGACGCCCGCGGCTCAGTCGCACACGATGGTGGTGTTCTCGATCTCGGAGACCGACAGGACGCCGTCGAAGTTCACGTCCAGGCCCGTGTCGAAGCGCAGGCCCGTGGTCGCGCAGGTGAACGGGTCGACGGTGATCTCGACGAGCGAGTCGTAGCCGTCGAGCCCGTCGCACACGTACGCCGTGTTCGTGACCTCGTTGAGGTCGAGCCAGCCGTCCCGGTTCAGGTCCAGGCCCACGTCCACGCTGTAGCCGTCGCGGGCGCACACGCCGTCGTCCCCGCCGATGTCCACGAGCGAGTCGTAGCCGTCGAACCCGTCGCACACGTACTCGACGCTGGTGACCTCGCCCACGTCCAACGTGGCGTTGTCGTCGAGGTCCAGGCCCGCCTCGAACCTGAAGCCCTCGCGCTCGCACACGCCGCCGTGGCCGGAGGTGCGCACGAGCGAGTTCGCGCCGTCGCCGCCCAGGACGCCGTCTCGCCCGTCCTCGCCGTTGCACACCCTCTCGGAGTGCTCGACCTCGGAGGCGTCGAGGACGCCGTCGGCGTCGTCGTCGCGGCCCGCCTCGATGACGACGCCGCCCTCGGGGCCACACGCCGAGCCCTGGTAGGGGCGCGTGTCGACGAGCGCGTGCGCGCCGTCCTCACCGTTGCAGACCACCGAGGTCTCCTCGACCTCGGCCTCGGAGAGCGCGCCGTCGGCGTCCAGGTCGAGCCCGGTGCGCATGACGTAGCCGCCGGCGCGGCACTGCCCGCCCGAAGCGGGGGACGTCGAGATGAGCGCGTTCTTGCCGTC
Organism: uncultured Myxococcales bacterium; assembly: GCA_913058025.1. Taxonomy (GTDB): domain Bacteria; phylum Myxococcota_A; class Bradymonadia; order Bradymonadales; family Bradymonadaceae; genus CAJXPN01. The sequence continues at coordinate 2,620 of CAJXPN010000018.1, forward strand.
GACCACCGAGACCTCGCTGCACACGTAGCCCACGTGCGTGACCTCCTCGGGGTCGAGCAGCTTGTCGCCGTCCTCGTCGAAGCCGCTCTCGAAGCCGACGCCGCCGTGCTCGCAGTTCTCACCGGGGGGCTCGATCGACTGGGACGCGAGCGTCATGCGGTCGTTCGTGTGCACGGCGCAGACGTCGCGGGCGTGGGTGACCTCGCCAGGGTCGAGGTCGCCGTCGCGGTCGAGGTCCAGGCCGGCGCGCAGCCGCGTCCCGCCGAAGTAGCAGGCCGACTCGGGGCCGGGGACGATCTCGGCGACGTCGACGAGCGAGGTGAAGCCGTCGTCGCCGCGCGAGCCGTGGCACAGGTAGCTGCGCTGGTCGACCTCGTCGTCGCCCAGGCGGCCGTCGTCGTCACGGTCCAGGCCCACGAGCAACGTCACGCCGCCCTCGGGGCAGACCTCGTCGGGCGCGCCCTGCTCGATCCGCGAGCGCGAGTCGAACCCGTCGACCCTGGCGTTGCAGGCGTAGGAGGAGCGGTCGACCTCGTCGTCGCCCAGCATCCCGTCGCCGTCCAGGTCCACGCCGCTCTCGACGCGCACGCCGCCGTACGGGCAGCGGTCGCCGGGCGCCTCGGGGGAGGAGCGCAGCAGCGCGGACGCGGGGGGCTCCTCGTCGGCGCCGAAGAGCATGCAACCCGACGCGAACAGAGGCGCGGTCATGAGGAGGGTCGAGACCACTCGGTTGATCGTGTTTCTGTTCATCGTGGCACCACCGCGTCTGAGGTTGTCTCGTCTCGCTCGACCATTCAGACGGGCGCCCCGGCGGTTTCTTCACCCGGCGAGGATCACGCGAGACCACGCTGCACGGTCCGAGGGGGCAGACCCCGCGCACGCGAAATGCTGTTCAACGACCCAGAACTGGGTTATATCTTGGCAGTGTTCTTGTTCTCGAGGGGTCCTCGCCGGCACGCCGTGTCACGCGCCAGACCCCCTCCCGCCGCGCCCCATGTCCCACCAGGTTGAGACGGATGCCGACCATGATCGAGAAGCGCCACGCGCTCTTTCTTGCGAGCTGCCTCGCGCCCGCCGCCCTCTTCACCGCGTGTGAGTCCCCCGTCGTAGTCGACGCAGGACAGACCGCGACCATCGGTGGTGTCGACCTGAGCGTTGGCACCTACGAGGTGCGCCACGTGGAGCTCCACGTTGGCGACGACACCGTCGAGTACGCCGATCCGATCCTCATCATCCCCATAACGATCACGAACAAGGGAGAGGACGCGATCACCTACTCGCCTACGCACAACGCGCAGACGATGACCGAGTCCTCCACGCCCCTGCTCTACCCGGACCCGGGCGCGGGCGCCGACCTCCCCCCCGCGACCAAGGTCCCCATCGCCGGCGTCACGCTCGCGAAGGGCGCGCTCGAGGGGCAGATCAACGCGTCCACGTCGATCGCGCCGGGTGAGAGCCTGACCGACCTGCTGCTGTTCCATCTCCCTGCTGAAGGAACCGACGCGCTCATCCTGAGCCTGCCGCCGACGCTCCACCGCGGGAAGGTCCCGGCGCTCATCCGGATCGCCTACACGCCCCCGGAGCCCACCGGCCCCAAGATCTACAAGCTCGGCGAGGCGCTCCCATTCGGGGACGTGACGTTCACGATCACGGGCACCGAGCAGTCGTACATCGTGACCAACGACTCGTCTCAAGGTAAGGGCTTCAGCCGCGATCCGCTGCTCAAGATCGCCTACACGATCGAGAACAAGTCCGAGGCCGCCATCACCTACAGGCCCGGCCACCGCGCCGTGGGCGCCGACGCCAAGGGCGCGCGCCTGACACAGGGCTCCGAGGGCGTCAGCCGCGTCCAGTTCGCCGCGTCCACGACCCCGGACGGGCAGCTCCAGGGCGAACAGACCATCGCGCCCGCGGGCACGTCCTCCGACTTCGTGCTCTTCGAGAGCCCCGCCGAAGCTGGCGAGCTCTCCTTCGAGTACCCGGCCTCGCTCTTCGGTCAGAAGGGCCTCGTGCGCGTCGCCATCCCGTACGAGCCCGCCACGGTCCCCAAGCCCGACGCCATCAAGAAGGTCGAAGAGAAGCAGTGAGCGCGGCCGCCCGCACTAACTCGCGCCCTGCGCTCATCCCAACGTCGTGGATTAAAGAGAGGCCTCGCCTCACTTGTTGACGCGCACGTGACCCGATGGAAGGCGGACGAGATCATGGCCAAGAAGAAGAACAAGTCGCAAAAGCCCAAGAAGGCCAGAGTCTTCTCGGGTTCGCTCGCGGACAAGCTCAAGGGGGTCGAGGTCACGCGCGCCGAGGCCAAGCCTCCAGCGCCCGCGCCCGCGCCGTCCCGTGTGCCCGAGCCCACGCCAGCCACGAGGCTCTCCGACGCCGACCTCTTCGAGCAGGCGCTCTCGGAGCTCGCGCCCTCGGACACCTTCCGCGGCAAGTTCCACGGGGACGTCCACAACGCGCTCCCGGGCGCAGACGACCTGCCGCGCACCGCGGCCTCGCGCTACGCGCGCGGTGAGCGTGAGCCCGACGTCCCGAAGGGCATGAAGGGGAAGTCGAAGAAGGAGCGCGAGCAGGCGAAGGCCGAGCGTGAGGCCGTCGAGGCAGACATCCGCGAGGAGATCATGTTCACGCGCTTCGTCGGCCTGATGGACGACGTCTCCGACGACAGCAAGTACTACAAGCAGAAGCCTCGTGAGGCGTTCATCACGATGGAGCCACGCGGCTTCGAGGACGACGTCCCCGAGGGCCTGATCACCCCGACGCTCCCGCGCGAAGGCCCCGGCCTGAACCTCGTCGAGGGGCTCGACGACAGCCAGAAGGGCCTGCTCAACCGCGCCCGCCTCTGGGCACGGCAGAACGACATGCCCACGCTCAACCTGCGCGGGGACTCCTTCGACGACGCGATGCGTCAGCTCGAGCTCTTCGTCCACCAGCAGTGGAAGGAGGGCGCGAAGTACGTCCGCGTCGTCCACGGCCGCGGCCTCGGCTCGGCGGAAGGCGCCGCCGTCCTCAAGCCCGCCGTCCTCGGCTGGCTTGAGGAGGGAGGCTTCCGCTACCTGCGCGGCTACGCCCCCGAGCTCACGCCCGATCGCGACTACGGCAGCCTCATCGTCTCGCTCAACCGCGACGGCCTCGAGATCGCGCGCCAGGAGAAGGAGCGCCGCGCCGCCAAGAAGAACTCACGCGGCAAGGGCGGCGGCAAGGGCCGCGGCGACGCCAAGAAGACACCCGACAGCAAGGAGCGTGGACGTTGACCCAGGACGCCGAGATCCCCCTGAACAAGCGCGAGTTCGAGCGCGCACTCGCAGAGCTCACCCGCGCCCACGGTGCCCAGGCAGAGAACCCTGGCTCCTACCGCTCCGAGGAGTGCGAGCGCTGCTACGGGTGCATGTTCACGACCGGCTCGGTCGAGTGCTTCAAGTGCACCTACTGCGTCGACTGCACCCGCTGCTCCGACTGCACCCACTGCGCCCGCTGCGACGGCTGTCACACCTCGTCCTACCTGCGCGACTCCACCAACTGCCTCAAGTCGAGCTACCTCACCCTGAGCCGCGACTGCTACGGGTGCGTCTTCTGCTTCGGCTGCGCCGGGCTCGTGGGCAAGGAGTTCCACATCCTCAACCGCCCCTTCCCCCGGAAGACCTACTTCAAGATCGTCGCCGAGCTCGAGGTCGCCTTCGGGCTCAAGGCCCCCAAGTAGAGCGGTGCGTATGCCGATGCCCCTCATGACACATCCAGGAGACGTCGGAGGTCACACATCGCGAGGCGCCTGGCTGGCGACGCTCGCGCTGCTCGCGTCGACCGCGTGCAGCTCCGCGCCAGCGCGCCCAGGCGCGGTCAACGTCGTCGAGGCGCCGACTCCCGCGGCCGCGGCGACCTCTGGCGAAGACCCGCTGGCGTGCGAGCGCACCACTGTCCTGACGGCGATCGACGCCGACGGGCAGGTCGACCTCGGGCCGTTCCTTCCAGCGATGAGGGCCGCGTTCGGGGACGACCTGCTCGTGTGCGCGTCCCCGGCGCGCGCGCCCGACGAGGCCTGCCAGCCGCTCATCGACGGCGTCTTCGGGCGGGCCGCCGTCCCCCACGGGTTCTACCTGTTCCACGCCGAGGACTTCACGCTCGACGTCACCGTCCTGGTCAACGCCTCGGCCACCGCGAGCGTCTCGCGCACCTCATGCGACCCCTCACTCGAGGAGCTCACGAGCGAGGCCTCCTGCGAGGATCGCGTCCACGCCATGGCAGAGCGAGTCTCCGACGCCCTGGAGCCCCTCACCCGCGAGCACGACGAGCTCGACCGCCGCATGATCCACTCGACCAGCGGGGCCGTCTCGGTCTGCCAGGGGCTCTTGCTCACGCACATGATCCCCAGGGAGGGCGTCTACGCAGACAAGATCATCTTCCAGCACTCGTTGCTCTCGCTGCACCAGAACGACTCGCGCGGCGACACGATCGCGTTGACAGCGCTGATGCGCGACGTCGAGGGGCGCTCGGAGGTCGACGACGTCCTCGTCTACACCGCGAACACCATGCGCGAGGTCATCGGCGAGCTCGACCCGGCCACGCGGTCGTCGTCGACGGTGACCGTCCCGCCGCCTGGAGCACTTGTAACAGAGTGAATAACATCCTGCGTTTTTCGTTCAACTCATCACCCACACCACGTGACCCCTGATGAGGAACGACATGCACCGCGCGTTGACTCCCTTCTTTCTGACACTGTGCGTGGCGTGCTCACCGTCGGCCCGCTCGCCCGAGCCGACCGCCCAGGCGCCCTCGGAGGGCGCCGTCAAGGCCCCGACGCTCACGCCGACGCCAGCGCACACGCCACCCGAGGTGCCGCAGCGCCCGTGGGGAGCGTACTCGACCCAGCACGCGCTCACCCAGATCGAAGGCGACAGATGTGCCACTGGGACGCCGAGCGTGGGTTCGACCACGGCATCACCGTGCCCGGGTTGGAGCGCACCGACGCGTCCTACTGCACGGTGACGTTCGTGACGAACATGAGGCGCACGGGGCTCTTCATCACATCGCAGGCACGAGAGGTCTGGGTGCCCACGCCCACGAAACCCCACGCGTACACCTACGGGAGCGGCGCCGTGTTCGTCGCGGTGGACCACGAATCGAGCTACGACGAGGTCCACGTCGTGCGCTGGGAGCAGGGCGCGTCGGAGCCGACGTGGCGACACGTCGTCGACCCCGAAGACGCGTGGCAGCTCGACCTGTCGCTGGACGCGGGCGTGCTCGTGGTGAGCTGGGGCGCCATGAATGGGCGCCACCGGACGATGCTCGACGCGCGCACCGGCGACGTCCTCCAGCAGGAGACCTTGCCCGAGCGGGTGCGGCACGCCGTGGAGAACTTCGAGGCCGCGTTCACCCGCTCGAAGGACGAGGGGCGCCTGTGCAGCGACGCCTACGACGTCAGGCACCTCAACCGGACAGACTGCGAGCTGCTCCGCTCCATGGGCCAGGAGCTCAGGCCGAGCAAGGAGAGGTCCCGAGGCATGGCCTACGAGCGGCTCGGCGACGGGACCACGATCGTGCTCGACGACCTCGGGGATCGGATCGCGTGGGTCGAGGAGGACTCGAAGCGCGTGCTCGGGGAGTGGCGCACACGACATCGCGGCTCGGGGTTCTGGCACTGAAGGCTCGGGCCGTCCACGCTACGCATCGGCGCGCGACCGTGAGACCCTACACGCACCGACTCGAGGAGGACGGACATGAGGACCCTTCGCTCAACCCTCGCCGCGCTCACGGCGCTCGGGCTCTGCGCGCACGCGAGCCTCGCCTGGGCCGAAGACGCCCAGGACCGCGCGCCCAAAGCGGGCGTGACCGCGTGCATCCAGCCGCTCGGCAAGTACAGTAAGAAGCTGCTGAAGGCGTCGGCGCGTGGCGTCACCTACCTGTACGGCTTCGAGGTCCGCGTCCTGAGGGCTCGCCCGATGCCCAAGGAGGTCTACTACCCGAAGCGTAAGCGCTGGCGGGCCGACAGGATCCTCGACTGGCTCGACGCCGAAATCTACCCCGGCTCCGAATGCACGATGGTCCTGGCGTTCACGTCCCACGACATCTCCACGACCACCGACGAGAAGGAGGACTGGGGCATCCTCGGGCTCGCGCAGGTCGGCGGGCGCGTGGGCGTCGTGTCGACGTACCGCACACGCCGTGGCCTGAAGAGGCCGCACACCCGGTTGCGCCGCACGGTCAAGGTCTTCAACCACGAGGTCGGCCACATCCTGGGCATCCCGCACGTCCCGGGCGACGCGTGCCTCATGTCCAGCGCCGAGGGCAGCGTCCTGACCACGGACCTCCAGACCGGCCTGCTGTGCGCGCCCACGAAGACGTGGATGGAGGAGAACCTGTCGGCCACGCTGCCCGACCTCGCGGCGTTCGACTGGTCGCGCGTGGAGTGAAGCGCCTCCTCGCGCGGCGACGCGTCGAGTTGGGCTCGTGTGTCGGCGCCCGGTTCCCCTCAATCGTCGTCGTCGTCGTGGTCCCCCTGACGCGCTGGCGTGGCCCCTTCGGCGCCGCCTCCGGTCGGTGCTGCCCCCGCCGACTGGGCAGTGAACGCGCCCGCGGCCCCGTGCTCGTACACCAGCGCCCCGCCGGCTTCACCGACGCGGTATCCCTGCGCGAACACGACCAGGCTCGCCAGGACCGAGAGCGCCCCGAGGCCTCTTGCGACCCGCTCGTTCTTGATGGCGGCCGCGCCGACGTAGAACAACAGCGCGATCGCGGCGATCCACATGAAGAGCTCCGCGGCCTCCTCGTGTGCGTCGAGGAACTGCTCGGCGACGACGGCCTCGACGACCTCCTCGTCCACCTCTCCGGTCTGCAAGGCGGCGAAGGACGCGGCGACCAGGACCCCCTGAAGCGCCGCGGCGATGATCCACGTCCTCCTGGGCAGCCACGACCTCCACCACGCGAGCAACACCCCGAAGCTGAGCAGGGGCATGAGCACGGCGAGGGCGATGGGGACGTGGACGATCTTCGGGTGCAGCAGCTCGAGGTTCATGTGCGCTCCTTGGGTTGTGTACGAGGTCCTGGGGGGCAGGCGGTCTGCTTGCTCCCTGGCTCCTGCCGGACTATCGTCGCGGGACCAGTGGGGCGCCATCCTACAGACGTGATAAGAGGCTTTTAATTGAGCAATTACAGTAACTTGATCGACCCCCATGCCACGGATGACGGGAGCGAGCGAGGGCGCGCCATCCTGGCCGCGCTGCTGTTCGCGGCGATGTCATCCCTCGCCGCGATCGACCTGGCCTCCGACATCGGGGAGGGGGCCAGCGTGTCGCACTGGGCGATCGAGGGCGCGCTGTTGATCGCGAGCCTGGTCGGCCTCGCGGTGATGGTCCGGGCGCTCTGGAGGCTCTTCCTGCGCGCGACTCGCCTCGAGGTCGAGACGAGCTCGCTCAGTGACAGGTTGCGGCGTGAGGCGGCGGCGTCTTCGGCGCTGCGAGGCGAGCTGCTCGAGACCGCGGAGGAGGTCGAGCGGTGGCGGAACGAGGCGCAAGAACTCGTCCGCGGGCTGTCGCACGCGATCGACGATCAGTTCGACAGGTGGTCGTTGACCGAAGCTGAGAAGGAGGTCTCCATGCTGCTCCTGAAGGGACTCAGCCACAAGGAGGTCGCCGCCGTCCGTGACACCAGCGACGCGACGACCCGGCAGCAGGCCCGCGCCGTGTACAAGAAGGCCGGGCTCTCGGGCAGGAACGACCTCTCGGCGTTCTTCCTCGAGGACCTGCTCGTCCCCGCCCAACGGACGCGAGGACCTGCCGGGGAGGCAGCCGCCGAGGATGACTCGCCGGCTGGCGCCGCGGAGCGGATGGCCTGACACGCTAGCGGGATGCACGCGATCAGAACGGGACGTCGTCGTACTCGTGACGTCGTGAGACGAGGTCGTCGCCCAGGCCGTCGCTGCCGTGGGTGATGAGCCGCAGCGGGACGAGCTCGGTGAGCACGAACCGGAAGGTGCCGAAGCGCTCGAGGAGCTGAGGGCCGTACATCTGGACGATCGTGCGCCAGTAGGGGTCGAGCGTGCGCTGGTGGCGCCCGCCGACCTCGGAGCCGCGCTGGATGAAGTCGAGGATGAGCGCCTCCATCTGGGCCGACGCCTGGACGTGAGGCTCGTCCATCAGGTCCGCCCACTGCTCGAAGAACCGGCCCCACTCGTGCGCGTCGACCTCCCACGCGTCGCCTCGCTCCTGGGGCGGCGTGACGCGACGCCGCGAACGCCACGCCCGCTCGGCGCGCGCCGCGCGCGCGTGGGCGTGGCGTAGGCCCAGGCCGCCTGCGGTGATCGGCCAGTGGAGCAGCGACTCGGTGAGCGCGCCTCGGGAGCCCTCGTCGAGCCTCGCGCGGCACCACTCCAGCGGCCCCTGCTCGCCGAACACGCCGGCCTCGAACCGCTCGAGCGCCTCCCCGACCGCGGCGCGGTGGGTGGAGTCGAGCGGGAGCCTCATCGCCAGCCCGCGCTCGAACTGACTCAACAACTCGCCGTAGGTGCGCACCGACTCGAGCAGCGCCCCGCCCGACTCGACCTGCGCGCGCGCGTCGGACACGACGGCGTCGAGGTGCGCGTCGTTCAGGCGCCACGCGAGCGTGCCATGAGCATCCTCGAAGGTCGACATCTCCCACACGCCCCAGCGGGGGGCCTGAGCCGGGAGCAGCGACGAGACCTCCGAGGTGTTCAGGCCGAGCGCACCGCACTTGCTCGCGTTGGGGCGCAGGTCGAACGCCTCGAGGAACTCGAGCGCGGTCTCCCACGCGCGCTCGGCGTGCTCGCGCGACGGGGACATGAAGCAGACGTCGTCCACGAGTCGGATGATCCTGACGGGGACCTTGTACTTCACGCGGCGCTCGAGCAGGTGCATCAGCAGCTCGGCGAGCGCGTGCGAGAGGCACCGGCCGACCGGGACGCCGCGGGTCCAGGCGCCCGAGGGCGTCGGGACGGCGAGGATCCGGGAGAAGACGTCGAGCAGCTCGTCGGGAAGCCCGAACGACTCGAGCATGGAGAGGAGGTGCGGGTGGTGGAGGCTGGGGAAGAAGTCCTCGATGTCGAGCTTGACCACCCACACGGGGTGCTCGGGCCACGCGGCGCGCGCGAGCTCGACCTCGGCGTGTACCCAGCCGAGCACGGAGTCGGCCGCGCTGGCGTCGCCGTCGGCGCCGTACCCCTGGGTCATCGAGACACGGCCGAGCTCCGCGCTCCAGCTCTTCCGTATCGCCGTGATCGTCCCGTAGGTGGAGTGTCGGCTCGGGTCCAGCGACTCCTTCGAGCGCGCGACGCCGAGCGTGTCCTCCCAGACGCCGACGTCGTACGAGGCGCGCCTGTGGGACACGGCCTCGAGCATGCGGCGCTCGTTGTCGATGATGATCTTGGGCGCCTTGAGCGTGATCAGGCGCTCCAGGCGCGCGACGCGCGCCGACTGGCTCGTGCCCTCGAGCGTGTCGAGCAGGTGATCGCCGAGCCTCGCGCCCAGGATCTCGAGCAGGCACGCCGTCGGGAGGTCCTCCTCGAGCTGGACGCGCCAGCGCTCGCGCATGCGCACGACGTGTGTGTCGACCTCACCCGACCAGCTCCAGCCGTCGAGGTGCGCGAGCTGGAGGCTGAGCGCGTCGGCGAGCTCCTTGGTGAGCGCGCCGTCGTCGTGGAAGCGCGTGGCCGCTGCGCGCTGTGAGGCGTGCCGGAAGGTGTCGTTGGCGATGTCGGAGAGCGCCGCCGAGACCTCGTGGGGTTCGACGTGCTGGCGCAAGGGGCACTCCACCTCCTCCTCCTCGTCGCCGAACGACGCCCACGGCGCGCGGAGCCGGTCGAGCGTGGAGGGGTTGATGACCGAGAGCGCGGTGCGCAACGCCTCGCGGTGTGTCCCGCGACCGGGCGGCGGCCGCAGGTAGAGCTGGAGGCTCGCCTCCGCCGGGGGGTGCTCGGAGGGCGCAGGCGCGCTGGCGAGCTCAGCGAGCGCCTCGCCGAAGATCTCCACCCAGCGTGCGCGGGCGCGCCCGCGCTCCAGGCTGTGGCGGACCCGGTCGTACCACATGTTCAGGACGTCGGACTCGGGCGCGCGGCGCGCGAACACCTCGAAGACGTGGCCGAGGTGTTCGAGCTCGGGGTGGAGCGGGCTGCCCGCGAACCTCATCCCGTCGAGCGCCTCGTAGAGCGCGATGAGCGCGTCCACGTCGGGCTCGGTCGACAGCGTCGCCTCGAGCTCGTCGTAGCGCGCGTCGAGCCTGGCGCGGTGGCCGCGCAGCTCGCGCAGCTTCATCTGGCTGATGAAACGGGTCGTCGGATCGTGCATGCAGTGCTCGGGGGTGGGAGTCGAGGCGCACTCTACACGAACGCGCCGCCCATCATGAGCCACAGAGCGATCGCATGAGGCGCGACCGTCTACATGACGCGCGCTAAATAAAACATCCCCGAGGTCGTCCAAGGCCCTGTCACGAACCCACACCACGACGACCCACATGACCCTCCAGACCAAGCAGCTCTCGATCCTCCTGCTGTGTGCGGCGTGCGTCGCGTGTGAGACGACCTCGGAGTTCAAGCCCACGGCCGAGGCGCCGATCGAGCCTCCTGCCGAGGTGGAGCCGGGCGCGGCGAGCGCGCCGACCATGACGGAGCACACGCCTCCTGCGATCCCTGACGTGGCCTGGACCGGCGGCAGCTCGGTGGCGTTCGAGGGGATGGGCGATAGAGGCGACCCGTTCTGCTACTGGAACGACGACACCGGTTACGAGCGCAACTTACGCAACGACCAGATCGAGACGTTCGAGGAGGTGCACTGCATGATCGCGTTCGAGCGTACGCCGGAGCACACGGGCCTGAGCTTCACGGGCAAGACGAGGCAGCTCCGCGTCCCCACCAAGGCCGCGGTCCTGTCGTACGTCTTCGGAGAGTGGGGCGTGTTCACGGCCTCGGAGAGCTCGTTCGGCGCGGGTGACGTCACGATCCAGCGTTGGTCGCAGCTCGGAGACGGGCGGACGTGGACACACGATCTGAAGGGCGCGCGGCACGTCGGCGTGATGTTGTCCGAGGGTGTGCTCGTCGTGAGCTGGAGCAGGGCGGACGGCAGGTCGCGCAAGATGCTCGACGCGGCCACGGGCGAGGTCCTGCGCGAAGAGGACCTCGCCGAGGCGGTGTGGCGAGTCGTCGCCGACCCGGAGTCCGCGATGGAGCGCTACGAGGAGGCGGGTCGGGTCGTCGACAGGAGAGATCCCGCGAAGATCGCGACCCTCGACGTGTTGGCGGGGCTCGGGGTCAAGCTCTCACCGTCGAAGAACCGCGACCAGCGGATCGGCTACGAGCTGCTCGACGACAGCACGGCCGTCGTGGTCAACAACCAACAGAACGAGCTCCGCTGGGTCGAGCAGGACAGCAAGCGCGTGCTCGGGCGCTGGCTCATCCGTTACGGGACGCCGTTCCCGAAGTGAAGCTCAGCCGCGCGGCGCGTACGCCACGGCCTTGATCTCGATGAGCAGGTTCGGGTGGGGGAGCTGGTGGACGGCCACGGTGGTGCGCGTGGGGCCGGTCTCCTGGTCGAAGAACTCGTTATACGCCGAGTTGAAGCCCTTGTAGTCGGCCATGTCGGTCAGGAAGCACGTCACGTCGACGACGTCGGAGAGCGAGGCGCCGGCGGCCTCGAGGATCACGCCGATGTTGCGGATCACGGCGCGGGTCTGCTCGCGCACGTCGCGCTCGACGGCGCCGTCGTCGTGGATCGTGACGCCCTCGTGGGTGCCGTCGGGGCGGCGCGAGGAGATCCCCGAGACGAAGATCATGTCTCCGACGCGGCGCGCGTGCGGGTAGGCCGCGAGCGCAGGCGCGCGGCCGGGGAGGATGTACGCGGTGGACTCGCTCATGGTCGTGACCTCACTCTTCTTCGTCGAACATCAGGAACTGGCCGCTGGCGTCGGCGTGCGAGGGGTGGTCGGGCTCGAGCGCGGCGGGCGGCCCGTCGGGCAGCGGGAGCTCGAGCGGGCTCGCTTCGAGCGCAGGAATCTCTGGAGCCTGCGGCGCAGGAACCTCGGGCGTGGCGGGCAGCCGGGCGGCGCCGGACTCCGCGGAGTACGCCTCGATGGGCAGCGGCGGGGCGGCGGGGCCGTCGGGCG
>CAJXPN010000019.1 GCA_913058025.1 uncultured Myxococcales bacterium
GCTCGGGGGGCAGCGCGATGGCCGCGAGGCCAGCAGCGCGGGGGGAATCCCCCGCTCCAGGTCGCGCACCACCCCACGTCGAGGCCATCAGCGCGCCTGTTCGAGCACGCACAGGGCCGCGCAACGCACGAGGCGTCACTGCGCGATCGTCACCACGTAGTTCGGGAACAGATCGGGCGAGGCCTTGTCGGCGTCGGCCGAGTAGAACGCAGAGGCCGAGTCGAACGCGTCCTGTGAGAGGCGAGTGCGCGCGACGTCGAACAGGCGCACGAGCGCGGCGTAGGGCACGCGCGCGTCGGCGGTGACGTAGATCGTGTCCTCGCCGGGGTTCTCGGACTTCACGCGGGCGAGCACGGAGTAGAGGCCGGGCCAGTCGTAGGCCTCCATCGCCTGATCCATGGCGGCCTGCCCCTTCACGTGCGCGCCGCTGGAGAGGAGCGAGGCCGCGGACTCGAACTCCCCGGCGAGGTCGGCGACGTCGTCGCGCACGCACACGGTCACGTCGCCGCAGCCGGGCACGACGCCGTCCCTGGTGGCCACGGTGAACCCGCGATCGCTGATCGCGACGGTGATCTTCTGGGGGAGCTCCTCGTCGGGGTCATGCTGCGAGGTCTTGGCGGGCGTGAGCGTGGGGGTCGTCACGTTGATCACGCCGACCTTGAGGAACACCACCGAGAGCAACAACAGGGGGATAAGGATGATCACCATGTTCATGATCGGCGCGAGGTTGAGGTCCTGCTCTTCTTCCGGGATTCGATTCACTTTCCGAGACATTTATCCACCTCTTCGTTTCATAAACAACAACAGACATGCGAACCCCGAGGCATGGTTCACCCGTGGCTGGGCGCGCTGGCGCGCCCTCCAAAGGTCCCCTGTTCGCCCGGAGCGTGTACGTATGAAGGGACAACCGAAGCCTGCAGAGGTTCCAGAGTGAGGATCTTTTTTATTGGTCATACCAGTTGACCACCATACGAGCTCTATCTAGACTCCAGCCCATCGAGGTCACGGACACACGGACAGAACACAGACGACAGGAGCAGGAGATGGCGAGCGCGGCGACGCAGGGAGAGGAGAGGTCGCAGGAGGCCGGGATCAAGGACAGCCTGGGCGTGGCGGCGCGGCTGTTCTTCAGGAACACAGGGCCCAAGGTCATCACGGCGGCCGCGTTCGTGAGCGTGGGTGTGCGCGTGGGCCTGGGGTCGTGGACGCTGTGGGACCTGGCGATCGTGGCGGTGATGCTGGCGGGGTGGCCGCTGCTCGAGTGGTCGATCCACGTGTACCTGCTCCACTTCAAGCCGCGCGAGATCGCGGGGGTGAAGATCGATCCGTTCATGGCCTCCAAGCACCGGCGCCACCACGAGGACCCGTGGGATGTGAAGATGACGATGGCCCCGCTGCGAGGCATCGTGCTGGCGATCGTCCTGAACGTGGCGATCTGGTGGGCGATCACGCCGACGTGGGCGATGGCGATGACGGGCGTGGCGTTCTTCGTGAGCATGGGGCTGATGTACGAGTGGACCCACTTCCTCATCCACACGCGCTACCGCCCACGCACGCGCCTCTACAAGCACCTGTGGCGCAGCCACCGGCTCCACCACTGCAAGAACGAGAACTACTGGTTCGGCGTCTCGATGACGGCCGGAGACACGTTGCTCGGCACGGCACCGGACCACAAGACCGTGGAGACCTCGCCCACGTGCCGCACGGTGCACCCGCCGGAGTGAGGCGATGGCGCGCTCAGGGTCGCGTGAGGTAGAACGAGGGCCAGGGATCATGGGATCTCTGGCCCTCTCTCAGTTGTACTGATGGCCGTGACGGATTCGGAGGTGAAGCGATGTTCGAGTTGATGATGAACGGGGTCGGGGACGCGTTCTCCAGGATCCACTGGGGCACGAGCTTCCTGCTGCGCCGCGACGGCTTCGTGCTCGCGGTCGACTGCCCCGACTCCTACCGGCGCGCGCTGCTCGAGAACGGGTTCCCCAAGGAGGACGGCGAGCCGATCGACGTGGGCGACATCGACGCGATGATCCTGACGCACCTGCACGGCGACCACGTCAACGGCCTCGAGATGGTCGCGTGCTTCAAGCGGTTCGCCTTCGGCGCGCCGCTCACGCTCTACACCTCACCCGAGGCCGAGGCCGACCTCTGGGAGCGCCGCCTCCAGGCCTCGCTAGGCGTGCTCTACGACGGGACGGACTGGGTCCCGCAGCGCCGCGAGGACTTCCTCGACGTCACCGTGATGGAGTGGGGGGAGCCGATCCAGATCGGCCCGTTCACCATCACGACTCGCCCGACCGTACACCACCTCAAGGCCACGGCGATGAGGATCACCGACGGCGAGTCCACGCTGGGCTACTCGTGCGACACCGCGTTCGACCCGGAGCTCATCGACTGGCTCTCCGACGCCGACCTCATCCTCCACGAGACGAGCATGGGCCCGGCGCACACCCCCATCGACAAGCTCGCCGGGCTCGACGCCTCCATCCGCGACAAGATGCTCATCGGCCACTACCCCGACGCGTTCGCGGGCACCGAGATCGGCGGCCTCACGCTCGCCATCCAGGGCCAGACGTACGACGTGGGAGGACAAAACCACTGAACGCATGACACGTTCAATCTGGACAGGGCTCCGATCGGCGAGGTAACTCGCCGTCCGGAGTTTCTTGATGGAGGGAGGACATGTCCAACGACGTGGCAGATCATGACGGCGCGTACCGGCGCATCTTCTCGAACCCCGTGATGGTGCGAGACCTCGTGCGAGGTTACGTCTCGGACACGTTCGTGAACGAGCTCGACTTCGACGCGATGGAGCGCGTGGACACCTCGTTTCGCACCGCGGGTCTCCAGCGGCGCGAGTCGGACATGATCTGGAAGATCCCGACGGTAGAGGGCGACCCGCTGTACGTGATGCTGATGCTCGAGTTTCAATCGAGCGTCGACCGGAACATGGCGTCGCGCGTCTTGACCTACGTCGCGCTGCTCTACGACCAGCTGACCACATCGCGCAAGCTGCTCCCCGGCGGGAAGCTCCCCCCGGTGCTGCCCATCGTCCTCGACAACGGTGAGGCCACGTGGAGCGCGCCGGTCGAGCTCGCGGAGATGATCGATCTGGAGGCAGGCCACATGCTCTGGAAGTACCAGCCACACCTGCGTTATTATCTACTGGACGAGGGCCGCGTCTCGCTCGACGAGCTGAAGGAGATCGGTGGCCCAGTCAGCGTGTTGATCGAGCTCGAGCAGGTCACGGACGTGACGAGCCTGACCCCCGCCATGCGGAGGCTGGGCCCCCAGGTTCGACTCCACCCTGACCTCGATGAGCTCTTCGCCATCTGGTTCGCGCATGTCTTCGAACCCACGACGGGTCTAAAGCTCACCCACGACGAGATCCGACAACTGCATATGGAGGAAGGCATGAGCATGATCCAACAGACAGTCGCGAAGTGGAAGCGAGAGGCCATCGAGCAAGGCCTCGAGCAAGGCCTCGAGCAAGGCCTCGAGCAAGGCCTCGAGCAGGGACGAGCGGAAGGTCGCAGGCAAGTCCTCGCGCACATGCTCGAGCTCAAGTTCGGGGCGAGCGTGATGAGGTCTGCTCGACTTCAGTCGCTTGACGACGCGCGCCTCGATCGCTTGACGGAGCTGCTCGTGACCTCTCCCGAACGCTCCGAAGACGACCTCTTCGACGCGCTCCCACCAAAAGACACATGAGCCAAGTGCGCAACATGCGTGCAGTTCGCGGGGGCCTTTGCTCTGAGATCCAAATCGGTTAGGTTGGCGCGCCCGAACGGCTACGGGCCGCCGCCACGAGACCCCCAGTCCCGATATGTATGCGTCACAACGATCCTTACCTCCACGATCTGCTGCGCGATGAGCGCTCCTTCCACTCGAAGCGACGCACCCGCGTGGTCGTCGGTGTGGTCGGCGTGGTGCTCACGATCGGAGCGTTCGTTCAGTTCGCTGGTGGTGAGGAGCCCGCGCCCACGACCTCGGAGGTCGAGGCGACCGTGCGTGAGGCGCAGCGGAGCCTGAGCGCGAGCCTGCTCGCTGCCCAACAGCCCATCGAGGTCATCGAGGCGCCCGGGTTCGCCGAGCTCGCCGCAGAAGCTGGCGTCCCGGACGAAACGGAGGAGGCACCCGAGCGTTGGGTTGAGGGCACCGAGACCTCACTCCGCGGCTCGATCAAGCCCAACGAGTCCGTCTTCGCATCGCTCAAGCAGCGCGGGCTGTCCAACACCTCGATCCACGCCGTCGTCTCGGCGACCTCGAAGGAGTTCAACTTCAGGAAGTCTCGCCCCGGCGACATCTGGTCCGTCGAGGTCGCCGCCGATGGCGCGATCACCTCGTTCCGCTACGAGACCTCCCCCGAGGACGTCTGGGAGACCTCTCGCGACGCCTCCGGCACCTACGCCTGCGAGAAGGTCGAGGTCCCGCTCGAGACCCGCCTCGTCGAGACCTCCGGTCAGATCGACGACAACATGTGGGCCTCGATGGAGACCGCGGGGCTCGCCAGCTCCACCATCCTCGAGTACCTCGCTGCGTTCGACCAGGTCGTCGACTTCGGCGAGCAGGTCCAGCCCGGCGACCGCTTCGCGCTCGTCTACGAGCAGGTCTGGCTCGAGGGCCGCAAGCTGCGCAACGGCCGCGTCGTCGCCGCGCTCTTCGAGAGCCCCAACGAGACATGGCGCGCCTACTGGAACCCCACGCGCAAGGGCTACTACGACGCCGAGGGCGCGAGCATGGAGCGCCAGTTCCTGCGCCGCCCCGTCGCGGGCGCCGCACGCTTCACCAGCCCCTTCGGCATGCGCTTCCACCCCGTCCTCAAGCGCAAGAAGATGCACAACGGCGTCGACTACGCCGCCCCGCGCGGCACCCCCGTCTTCGCCGCCGCCAGCGGCACCATCGTCCAGGCAGGCCGCAAGGGCGCCGCCGGCATCTCCGTGACCATCCGCCACGACTCCGGCTACGAGTCCCTGTACGGCCACCTCGCCCACCTCGCAGTGGGCGTCAAGCGCGGCAAGAAGGTCTCCAAGCGCGACGTCATCGGCGCCATCGGCTCCACCGGCCGCTCCACCGGCCCCCACCTCCACTTCGCGGTCAAGCGCGGCGGGCGCTTCGTCGACCCCCTCAAGGTCGCCGCTCGCCCCGAGCCGTCACTGCGCGGCTCGAACCTGCGCGAGTTCAAGGAGCAGGTCTCGGGCCCCATGCGCGCTCGCCTCGACCAGATCATGCAGAAGATGGAGCCCCGGCAGATCCGCTTCTTCTTCGGCAGCCCCGCCGAGAACTGATCGCCACGCGATCTCGACTCTCCTTGTGAGCGCCCCCGACGGGCACCACAATGCCCGTGGTGCCAGGCACACACGGAGCCCACGACATGTCCGATTCAGCAGCCATACCCGAGCTCCCCGAGGAGCTCTGGCCCGCGTGGGCGAGCACCCTGCGCAGCCAGATCACGGGCACGATCACCTTCGACGTCTCCACGCTCCCCGACCTCCTGATCGCCGGCCGTGAGCACAAGCTCCCGGTCGCGCTCATCAAGGCGTTCGCGCGCGCGCTCATCTCGATAGGGCCTCCCAAGGTCACAGGCTCGCGCAAGGGCAAGCACCACTCGGTCTTCGCGCCCAGGCGGCAAGAACTCACCCGCGCGATCCTCGCGATGCGCGCCGACCTCGACCTCGTCAGCGCTCGCGTCTTCAGCGAGGCTCTCTTCGCGGCCTGGCAGATCCGCAAGTACGACGCGCGCGCGCTCTGGTGCGCCTGGGGCTGGATCATCCTGGGCGACGACTGGAGCACGTACCGCCTCTACGAGCTCGTCGAGCGGTTCTCGAGCGAGGGCGGCGAGGGCTACGGCAAGGCGATGAACCTCGTCGAGGCGCTCAAGGCCGTCGACACCCCCATGGCCACGATGACCGTCGCGCTTTTCGCGCGCGCCGAGCGGTTCCCTCGCATGCAGCGGGCCACGGCGACCTTCCTCGACGAGCTCGCCGAGCGCGCCGCGCTCACCACGCTCGAGCTCGAGGACGCGCGCGTCCCCGCGCTAGGCCTCGACGAGCTCGGGCACCGCACGCTCGACTACGGGCCCAGGTCCTTCAAGGTCAGCGTGGGAGAGGACCTCACGCCGATCCTCGTCGATTCGAGCGGGGGGCGCTTCCTCGAGCCACCCCGCAAGCGCGAGAGCGACGACGCGTTCAAGGTCCAGCTCGCCAGAGACGAGTGGGACCTCCTCTCACGCGGCCTTCGCCACGTCCTGCTCGCCCAGTCCGACCGCCTCGAGCAGCTCATGCTCCAGGGGTGGCGTTGGGACGCCGCGCGCTGGGACGAGAACGTCCGAAACCACCCCCTCATGTGCCACTTCGCCCGCTCACTCTTGTGGGGAGTCTACGAGAACGAGGAGGGCGACGAGGGGCACGCACCGCGAGCCCCCACCCTGCTCTTTCGCGTCGCCGAGGACCTCACGCTCGCAGACTCGGCCGACGACGAGATCGCGCTCCCCACCTCGGGGAGGATCGGCGTCGTGCATCGACGTGACATCCCGAGAGACGTCGCCTCGAGGTGGGCGTCCATCTTCACCGACTACCAGATCGCGACGCCCTTCGATCAGCTCTCCCGTGAGGTCTTCGAACCCACCGACGAGGAGCTCCCGCTCGACCAGGTCTCGCGGCTCTCCGACGCCCCCATCGACCCGGACGTCTTCCGCGACCACATCCAACACAAGGGATTCAAGCGCGGCTCCGCCGATTATTACGGCTGGAGGACCGAGTACTACATCGACTTCCCGTGGATCGGTCAGCGCGCCGTCTGGCACATCACCCCCGGCCTCCAGGCAGGGGATCACTCGGGCGACGAGCCCCAGCGCATCAGCCAGATCTGCTTCCACGCCCTCGACCGCTTCGACACGCACAACCAGCACAGCCCTCGACTGACCGTCGCCGACGCGCACCCCGTCGTCTTCAGCGAGGCGCTGCGTCACGCACGCCAGCTCACCGACCACGCCAAAAAGTGAGGACTCCATGTCCATTGAGATCGAGCCCCACGAACTCCCGGAGTGGGCCAGAGAGCTGGGCGCGGACATCAAGAAGAACAGACCGCCGAGCTACGTCAAACTCCTGAACCTCCCGCCGCTCGTCCCGCTCCACAGTCCGTACAAGGAGTACGACTTCGAGGTCCTCGGTGGGTTCCTCGCGTTGCTCTCCAGGACCTTCATGAACCCGCACGAGCCCGTGCCTCGGGTGATCTCGGAGTGCACGCCGGAGTCGTGCGCGGGCATTGGGCGCGCGCTGCTCGACGTCTGGGCCAACAAGGGCCACACGATGACCTACAAGTGGCTCCTGTGGTCGCAGGTCCCGCTCGGCGGAGTCGACTCGGTCCTCGAGCTCGAGCGGCTCGTCGAGGAGTGGGTCTTCGGCACGTCCGCCCAGCGAGACCGCGCCTGCCAGATCATCCGCGTCCTCGGCAAGATGGCATCCCCCGAGGCGCTCACCGTCATCGGCCGCTACCGTCAGATCGAGCGCTCACCGAAGGTCCACGGCGCGGCGCTTCAGGCGTTCTCGTCTGCCGCCCGGGCGCTCGACCTCACGGACCTGGAGCTCGAGGACCGCATCGTCCCGGACTACGGCCTCGACGCGCGCGGCCGCCGCGTCTTCGACTACGGCGCTCGCACGTTCGAGCTCGTCTTCCGCGAGAACCTCTATCCTGCGCTGCGCGACGAGGACGGCAAGGTCCACAAGTCCCCGCCCCGCGCCCGCAAGTCCGACGACAGGCTCAAGGTCGAGCAGGTCAAGCGCGC
The DNA here is from genome assembly GCA_913058025.1 of uncultured Myxococcales bacterium. GTDB lineage: Bacteria > Myxococcota_A > Bradymonadia > Bradymonadales > Bradymonadaceae > CAJXPN01. The sequence continues at coordinate 7,781 of CAJXPN010000019.1, forward strand.
CTGGAGCGACCTCAACGAGCACCTCAAGCGCGCCGGGCGCGTCCACCGGACGCGCGTCGAGCGCTACATGGTCTCGGGCAGGCGATGGCGCGCCGACGAGTGGGACACCGCGATCCGGACGCACCCCTTCATGCAGCACTTCGCGCGCAACCTGCTCTGGGGCATCTACGACCCCCAAACCGACGCGCTCACCTCCACGTTCTGCGTCTCCAACGACCTCTCCGTCCTCGATCGGGACGACGACGAGGTCACCCTGAGCCCGACCGCGCATGTCGGCGTCGTACACCCCATCGACCTCGACAACTCCACCCTCACCGCCTGGTCGAACCTCTTCGCCGAGGACGAGCGCTTCGAGCCCTTCGAGCAGCTCGGCAGGACGGTCTATGCGCTCGAGCGCGATGAGGCGCCAGGCAACACCGTCACGCGCTTCGCCGATCGCGTGGCTCAACCGCGCGCATTGCGTACGTACTTCAAATACCAGGGATTTCACCGAGGAAACAACGACGACTACTTGCGCACGAGCTACTGGAAGGAGCTCCGCGACGGGGGCTGGAGCTACACCGTCCACCTCTCGCCGGGGCTCAACGTCGGGAGCTATGAGGGTGATGTCGAGCAGGTCGTCTCACAGCTCACGTTCTCGAACCGGCCCCATGGTTCCGCGGAGCCGATCCACGAGGTGCCCGCGTGCTTCATCAGCGAGGCGTTGAGAGACATCGAGCGCATCCTCTCCAGGAGCTGACCCCCCTCAACCGGCCAGCAGCTCGTCGATCATCGGCGCGATGAGGTGCGCCCAGGCGTCCTCGGCCGCGCGAGCCTCCTGCGCCGGTGTGAGTCGGCCCAGCGCGCGCCACGCGTCCTCGTCCTCACGGACACCGGTGTGCTCCGCCCGAGGTCGCTGCGCGCCCTCCAACAGACGGCGCAAGCGCTCCGGGTGGCGCTGGCCGAAGAAGGAGAGCGTGGACCAGGCGAGCGCGGCGTGGCGCGCCTCGTCGCCCGAGATCTGCTCGAGCGCCTGCCTCGCGGGCTCCCACGTGCAGCCCGTCAGCGAACGCTGGGCGCACAACGCGGCGACGGACTCTCCCACGCAACCACCCCAGAAGACGTCCTCGATGATCGCGTCGAGGTCGTCTCGTGGTCCCTCGACCTCGATCGCGCCAGCCGAGACCTCTCGCCCGAGCAGCGCGCCCACCAGCGAGAAGCACAGCCGCGCGTGCCTGATCTCATCGAGAGATGCGCGCTGGTACTCCGCGAGCAACTCCGAGGGCGCGCCCATCGCCATCAGCTCGAGCGTGGCCCGTGAGAACGCCGCGATCGATGCGTGCTCCTCGAGCGCGTCATCGAGCCACGCCTGGGCCGCCTGCATCGCGAGCTCCTCGGACACCCCGACGGGCCGCGTGACGTCTTCGCCCATCCACGTCCTGTCCGACTCCGTCCGGGCGCGCGTCGCGCGATCCTCCACGTAGAACAGCCGCCCGCACGCGCGACGCGGTCGTCCATATGAAGGGTCGACGTAGCAGCAGACCATGTCGCCGCTCTCGCTCTCGTTGGTCGACTCGAGCTGGAGGTTCGTCACGTTCGTCTGACAACGCGACCGTGAGATGTTCGTGAGGACCGCCTCCGGGCAAACCTTGGCCTTGCGCGGCCGCTTCGGCTTCTCGCCAGGGCCGAGCAGACCCCTCCCAGGCCCTGGCCTGTTCTTGGACTTCTTGGCCTCTCGACGCGCGGCCCGTTGCGACGTCCACAACGCGGCCTCGCTATCGTAGAGGCGCCGCTCCGCCGCGTAGACCTCGTCGAGCGTCATGCAGGTCTTGGGCATGGAGGCCAGCCGGTCCCGCTGGCGTTGCAGGGCCTCTTGCCGACGCTGCTCCCTGGCCAGGGCGACCCTCATGGCATCGGCCGCCCCGCGCGCCGTGGCATGTGAGACGAGCTCCCGGGCTCGCTCCGGCGCGCTCAGAGCTTCGCCAGAGTCGCCCTGGGGCGAGCCTTCGTCGGCGCTCGACGCGTCGCTGGACACGCCAGCGTCGCGCGACTCGGGCGAGGTCTGTTCGACGGTCGGGTCGACGTCGGTGGCAGGTGGCGGGCTCTGACAACCCACGGGCGTCAAGATGGCGAGGCCGAGGATCAGCTTTTGGAGGTGCTGTATGTCGTTCATGAAGCGTCCACTGACGGTGACGGGTTACGAGCTACCCATCATGACACGAACGAGCGCGGGTTTGGATTCGATCCCGAGTCACCCGAGGTGCGTGTTCGCGTCAGCGGCGACCGCTCATGATGCGGTTGAAGAGCTCGTTCTTGATGCCCGCGACCTCCTGGAACGCCAGCTTCACGAGAGGCATGACGAGCGGGGTCTCGCCCTCGAGCGCCTCGTCCGAGATCTTCTCGACGCCGACAGGCAGCGTGATCCCCAGGACGGGCGGGCGAGCGTGCTCGAGCTCGTCGAAGCGGGCGCGCCAGGAGCGCTCCGAGCGCTCCGAGAAGCACAGCCCGATGGCGTAGACGCGGCCGCGGCCGTGTTGGATGTCCTCGGCGTCGAGCGACTCCACCATCTCGACGTGCACGCGCTCCTGGCGGACCTCTCGTCCGAGCAAGAGCGAGACGAGCTGCATCTCACGCTCGACGCGCTGGCGCTCACGCCGCGCGGTCTCGATGTCGCGGCCCTTGGGCGGGTCGTACACGTAGTGGATGTGGACCGTGACGGCGTCCTCCTCGAACGTCTCGAGCAGGTCGCGCGTGAGCCGCGTGATCAGGCCCTGTGAGAGCGTCGAGAAGGGGTACTCGTAGCCGGGTGACTTGTAATGGAACGCGTCGTCGAGCTCGATGATGACGTGGACGAACCGGCGCTTACGCCGCATCACGCCGTCGTTGCGCATGTAGTAGAGGAGCTCGCCCTCCACGAAGCGCAGCTCGAAGAGGCTGAGTTCCTTGTCGTCGGCGTCGCCCATGTACACGAGCTCGGAGCGCACGAGGTTCTCGAAGGAGCCCTTGTTCACCAGCCCCGAGAAGCCGCCCGTGGGGAAGAGCGTGTCGTCGGCGAAGTCGGTCTCGACCTCCATCGCCTCGTCACGAAGCTGCACGCGCGGGAGCCTGAACTCACCGAGGCGACGCTCGACCTCGGCGATCTGGCGCACGCCGATGCGAGTGGCCTCGCTGTCGAGCACGGCCCAGTTCTCCAGCTCGAAGAGGTCCTCCTCCTTGAGCAGCTCCTTCCAGTAGACCTCGCTCGAGATCCCCGCGAGCATCGCCGTCATCCCCTCGAGGAAGAAGCTCGGGTGCTCCAGGCGCTCGGCGAGGCGGTCGCCGTGTTGGGTGACGTTGATGTCGGCGACCGTGGGGACGGCGATGTCACGCAGGTGTGACGGGTCGAGCACGAACCAGTCGGGGAAGTGGGGCGCGAAGCTCTGGAGCAGGATCTCGGTGAAGCGCATCACCGCGCCAGGGCGGACGCGAGGGTCGCTCGGGAGCCGATCGCGCGCCTCATTGAACCCGGACTCCTGAAGCAGAGTGCCCAGCAGCAGGTTCTCGTAGTCGACGCGCACGCGGCGCTCACCCTCGGGCCAGGTGTGGGCCCTCCCCTCGGAGGCAAACGGCGTGCGCTCACCGAGCTCGATGAGCGTCGTCAGATCCAGCACCACGAACAGTGGGACGTGCATGTAGTCCCGCTTGCCGTGGTCATAGGAGCGCCCGGCCAGGTACCGGTACGTCTCCATGCCACGGTCGAGCAGGACCTGGTTCTCCCACCAGCGCACAGCCGAGAAGCGGAGGCCACCGAGCATCACGCTCTCGACCACCGCCCGATCGACCTTGAAGCGCCGGACGCGCTCGCTGCTCTGGGCCTCAACGGCCTGCGTCTCTTCCATCGAATCCGCCTCGCAGCTCATGCCACCAACGCCACCACACCATCACGCGCCCCGCTCGAGAGGGGGCGCGACTCCACTCAATCGACGCTGAGCATCCTGTCGACGAGCTCACGCATCGCCTCCAGGTCGTCCGCGCGATCCGAGATGTAGCGAAGCAGCACGAGGTCCGACTTGGTGACCACGCCGCCGTGGATGAGGAACGCGCGCGTTCGCACGAGCTTGTAGAGCTTGATGATCTTACGGTCCGAGACCTCGTACCTGAACTCCTTCTCGAGCGACTTCAGGATGCGCACGAACAGGCGGTACACGTCGTCGGGGAAGTAACGCGAGCGGTGGTGTGTGCCACCCTCGAGCTCCGAGGCGAAGATGTAGTCGAGGTAGGCCTTGAGCTTGAGGAAGTCCTCGAGCTTGGCGCGGTTGGCCCAGGGGCGCAGCTTCTGGGCCTTGTAGACCTCGTTCTGCATGCCCTTGGCGAGCAGCTCGTCGAACGCGTAGCCTCGCACAGAGCGCGACTCGGCCTTGAGCGTGAAGCGGTCACGGAGAGCCGCGAGCTCGACGTTGTCGGGGATCTCGTTGGTCGCCGCGAAGAGCATGCGCATGGGCACCTTCGTCGGCTTGCCGTCCTGGTAGAACTTACGCTCGTTGATGATCGTGAGCAGCGTGTTCAGGATGGCCGAGTTCGACTTGAAGATCTCGTCGAGGAACACCACCTTCGCGTTCGGGAGCTTGCCCGACGTGCGGCGCACGTAGCGGCCCTCCTTGAGGACGTTGATGTCGATCGGGCCGACGATCTCGCCCGGCTCGGTGAACTGCGTGAGCATGTACTCGAAGTAGTCCTCCGAGTTCGTGTCCAGGCCGATGGCCTGCACGAACTTCACCACGAGGTCCGACTTCGCCGTGCCCGGCTTGCCCACCAACAACAACGGCTCCTGCGCCACGCAGCAGATCGCCATCAGGTCGATGAGCGCCGCCTTGTCCACCCAGTAGCGGTGGAGGTCCCGTCGCAGGTTGTTGATGCGCGTTCGGAGCTCTTCGACTTCGCCCTCGATGTCCTCGAAAGCGTAGCCGTCTCGTTCGCCGGTCCCGTCTGCCGTCATCAGTGGTTCTCTCGTTCATCTGAAAGTGTGTGGGAGCGGCCTGCCGCGCCATCGGGAGGCCTCTTCGCGATGGGTATCTGCAAAGACCCAAGCACGATCCTCGTTTACGCTCCGCTCGTCAACCACATCTCCCCCACCGTTTATTCGTGCTGCGATCGTTTGGGGGCTCGCGTCACCTCTTCTTCTTGGGGAACTTCACCTTGAACTTCTTGCTCTTCCCGAGCGCCTCGAGCTCCTCCTTCCTCTCATCGGACCACGCCGACCACGAGGGCTCGATCACGAGCGTCTTGAACGCCACGCGCTCGATCTTCTGGAGCTGGAAGACGTACGTCTCCTTCGTGTTCACGAGCGAGAGCTCCTCGAGCACGCGCGAGCCGCTCGGGTCGCACAGCGCCTCGATGAAGCCGTCCATGGGCTCCCCTATCTCGAGGACCTTCAGCGACGCGAAGGCGCGGTGCGTGCGGAGCGCTTCGCCCGAGGAGGCGCCCAGGCGGCCGGACTCGCACCTGAGGTGCTCGAGCTCGACGACCGCGTCGTCCGCGCTCAACACCCCGATGAGGTCGTCGCCCGTGAGGTTCGCGTCACCCAACGTGAAGGACTTCAGGCCCTTCTGACGCTCGGCCTCGAAGATCGAGGCGACGTGCTCGGGCCGCTGAATCCAGGCATCGCTCAACGACAGAGACTCCAGCGCGGGCGCGTCCTCGGACGCGAACGCCGCGCCGAAGTCTCCACCGCCGTTCATGTCCCAGACCCTGTCCATTCTCAGGTGCTCGAGCGCCTTGGCCGCGAACAGCATCTGCGTGAAGTCACTCAGCTGCGTCTTGCAGCTGTAGTCCTGGTTCTCCGAGAGCTGATCCAGTCGAATGTCCAGAGTCTCCACGCGCGCGAAGATGGGGTTCTTCGCCCACAACCACGTCGGCACCGCCGGCTGCAGCCAGTACTTCTCGTGGTACTCCGTGATCTCCGTGGTGTCGTCGACCATGTAGGCGCCGTCGAAGCCGTACGTGATCGACCGCGTGAACTTGACCCACGGGTTCTTGTCGAGCGCGTCGACGTCCCGGAGCGGCTGCGCCGACTTCCAGTCTCCGTAGCCGTTGAAGCCGCGAAAGCTCAGGCTCACGTCGAAGTAGGTCGCGGGCAGCTCGCCGAGCTTGTCGAAGAGGTAGGTGTCGACCTCGTCGACGAGCCGCTTCGGCTCGAGCGCGTGCATCTCGAGGTAGTGGCGCTTGACCTTGGCGACCGTGGCCTTGTTCGCCTTGCCCTCGAGCAGCGAGCGGATCTCGGCCCACCGCTCCTCGAAGGTCTGCGGCCCCGCGGGGACCACCGGCGCGCCGCCGTCCTCGCTGACCTCGGCCTCGGCGTAGCCTTTGCTGACCTTCGCCTTCATCTTCTTCCTGGCCTCCTTGAGCGCCGCCTCGCCCGACGCGAAGCTCTTGGTCGTCCAGCTCTTGGTCTGGCCGACCTTGCCGTAGCGCAGGCTCATGACCGCGCCGTCCACGCGCGCCTCCCAGAACTTCCCGCCCGAGCTCGACTCGGCCACGAGGTACGCGTGAAAACCTGCTGCCTGTGTTGGGTCGTCGCTCATCGTGATGATCTCCTCGCGGCCTCGCGAGAGGCCTGGGTCAGTGGTCGTGTAGCCCTGTCGAACGGTCACACCAGATACCACATCAGCCTCACCCCTCGAACGCTGGCTCACCCACTCGGCGGTCGTCATCCGATCGACGACCGCCTGTCGAATCCGGCCTCCTTTCCCTAGACTCCGCGCTCATCGCACGACGCGCTCATGATCCACAGCGGAGAGAGAACATATGCTGTCTCTTATACACATCTCCGAGCCCACGAGACAGGCAGAAATCT
>CAJXPN010000020.1 GCA_913058025.1 uncultured Myxococcales bacterium
ATCTACACAGAGTAGATCGTCGGCAGCGTCAGATGTGTATAAGAGACAGCCTCTCACCAGGCGCCCGCGACCTCGTCGCCTCCCCGGACCTGCTGCTCGGCAACCTCGAGACCCCGATCGACGCCAGCCGACCCGTCAAGCGGCGCGTCTACGAGACGCTCCACTACAACGCGCCGCCCGAGTACCTCGACGCCATCGCAGACGCCAGGGCAGGGCGCCCGACGATCCTCTCCCTGTGCAACAACCACGCGCTCGACCAGGGCCTCGACGGCCTCGCCGCCACCCGCTCGGCCACGCTCTCACGCGGCTTCGCGTGCGCGGGCGGCGCGGGTGGCGCCTCGGAGGCGATCGCCAGCGGGTCGGCGGGCGCGCTCAGAGTGTCGTCGTTCGCGCTGACCTTCGGCGTCAATCAGGACGAGGCGAACACACCGGCCGGAGTCCCCATCATCACGTTCGGTGACCCTCGCCTCCCGACCGACTGGGACGCCGTCGATCGGCTCGTCGCCCGCGCGCGAGACACACCGCACGACCTCGTCGCCTGCCTCGCGCACTGGGGCTACGAGTACGAGTACTGGCCCGACGAGGCGATGCGTCGCGACGCCCACGAGCTCGTCCGCCGCGGCGTCGACCTCGTCGTCGGGGCGTCTCCCCACGTCGTCCAGCCCGTCGAGGTCGTCTCCGTCGACGGCTGGGATCGCGCCTGCCCTGGCCAGGTCTCACGAGGCGGCCAGCCTCGCGCCGCCGTCATCGCCTACTCGCTGGGCAACTTCGCCTCGATCATGCCCACGATCGCCTGCCAGGTCGGCGCCGTGCTCACGACCCGCTGGCGACCACGCCCCGGCGGCCCGCCCGAACTCACCGGGCTCTCATCCTCCCCGACCGTCTGCATGCGCGCGCTCGGCGACTCCTGGCTCGACACACGTGTCCTCACCCTGGACGAATATGCCGCCAGGCCTCGCCCTCGCCGCCCAGCCGCCCGCTACGTCGCGCACGCGCGCGCCGCGCTCGAACCTCTCTTCACCCCCTGACGCCCACAAGGAGCCAGCACATGTCCTCATGGATGAACGACCTCGAAGACGTCCCCAGACAGATGGCCGCCGCGGTCCTGGAGTGGCTGCCCTCAGGCACCGTCGATGGCTACGTCACCTTCCTCGACATGATGTACCACTACACGCTCGTCAGCGAGGCGCGCCTCATCGACGCCGCCGCCCATACCGAGCACCCCGAGCTGCGCGCCTTCTACCAGGAGCTCGCTGAGGAGGAGGCCCCTCACTACCTCCTCGCCGAGCGCGACATGGCGACGTTCTCGAAGACACCTGGAAGAGAAAAACCAAATGAAGTCAAAGCCTTCGAAGACACCTGGGCGGCGCTCGACGGCCACGGTGAGCTCGCCAGACTCGGCGCGCTCTACGTGCTCGAGTCCGTGGCGGATCACGTCGCCGAGGACGCCCCAGCCGCGCTCGCAAGGCTCGCCGTCCGCCCCGACCAGGCGACCTTCATCCTCGAACACATGGAGGTCGACGAGCGCCACGGCGCGATGTGCCATGACCTCTGCGCGCGCCTGGGCGCCGAGGACCACGCCGCGCTCCTGCACGGCGCCCGCGCCGCCGGCGACGCGTGGGTCCAGATGCACCGCTGCCTGGGCACCTGATCCTCACCCTCCCAGCGCCGCCACGCGCTCGGCGAAGTCGGAGGGCTTACCCAGACCTGCCCGCTGGCACGCGTTCGTGAACGCCACAGCCGAACCATAACCCAAAACCTCGGACACCTTGCCGACCGTCGCGCCCGAGGCGGTCATGAGCGCCAACCCGCGACGCATCCGCGTGGAGTTCAACACGCTTCGGAACGAGACCTCGTCTACTGGACCTGGGAACCACGACAGCACCTCCGTCATGTGACGCCGGAGCTGCCGCTCCGACATCCCGACCGCCTCTGTAAAGTCACACCACATCGGCTGCTCCGACAGCGAGGACATCGCCCTCCCATACTCCCTGGCGATCCGCTGGAGCTCGGGCGCCACGCGCGCAGTGATCGTGTCGATGGGCGGCGAGCCTAGCCCCTCCTCCTCGAGCAACGCCACCACGCGCAGCGCCACCTCCTCGTGCCCGCCCACATCCTCGGTGAGCTCGATCCCGGCGAGCACCTCCGTTGCCCGATCACTCAACACTCGCGTCTCGATCGGCGTGAGCTCATCCGTCGTCCAGTCCACACAGAGCACCCGAAACGGCTCCCCCTCCCAGCGCTCGTCGTACCTCAACGTCGGCTCTCGAAACGCCTCCCCGGCGCCTACACGAAACACGCCCTCGTCTCGACGCAGTGTGAGCACCCCCTCCCTCATCAAGTTCACCTGAGCCCGACCGGCGACCGCCGTGGTCGCCAGGTTCGTCAGCCCGTGCTCGACGACGACCCCCCGTGACTCGAGGTCGTAGAACCTGATCTCCGGCGTCATCAACGCGCGCTGATTCAACCTCACGCCGAACTCCGGGACCTCGAACGTTCTCTCGTAATACAACACCACTCGGCTCCTCGCTCTACACCCTTCCCATGAACACACGCTGGCTCATCAGACAGGACATACCTGAACAGATCGCGCCATCGCACGCTGCATACATGCGGTGAAGAGCCAAAAACATTTCGTTACAACACCTTGAAGACCATCCGTGTGTCACATGCAACGGCTTTGCCGCGGAACGAGCTGGACGACCCAAAGGAGACAGCTTCCACCTCGAGCGCTGATTGACACATGCACTGAACGGATGTGCGCCACCCGCGTTGGACGCGGGTGGCGCACATCCGTTCAGTTGTCCGCCGCGCTCGGACACGCGATGATTCGACGACACACACCGCAGAGGAACACCATGACCGAAGCCAACGAGATCGAGCGACGCACGAGAGCCTCGGCGCAAGCTCAACTCGACGCCTACAACGCACGCGACGTCGACGCGTTCGTCGCCTGCTTCGCCCCCGACGTCGAGCTCTTCGACCTCCAGACGGGCGCGTCGAGGGGACAGGGCAGAGCGAACATGCGCCGCGACTATGGCGCGCTGTTCGACCGCGCGACCTCACTGTGCGCGCGCGTGACCAACCGAAGCGTCGTGGGGAACGTGGCGTTCGACCGAGAGGTCGTCACGGGCCTGCGCGACGCCCCCGTACACGCCATGGCGATCTACGAGGTCGGCGACGACGGGCTGATCTCGCGCGTCTGGTTCGTCATCTCGTGAGCACGACGAGCTCACGCGCGATGGCCTCGAGCCGCGACGCGAAGTGCTCCACGACGCGGTCGGCATGCTCCTCGAGCTTCGAGAGGTTCTCGGTCGAGGCGTCGTCGAGCCTGGGGCTCGCGTCGGTCAGCGGGAGCTGCAAGCGCAGGTAGTCCTGGGCGTGGAGCAACACCTCGAGCTGCTGATCCACGAGCTCGGAGCCGCCATCGAGGACGATCTCCATCAGCGGCTTGGCCCAACCTGCAACCCCCCACCCGAGCGCCTCGTCGTGCCTGATCCAATCGCTCAGATCCCCGGTCCCCACCGACACCAGGATCAAGCGGCTGGCGTCCGGCCACATCTGACGCGCGCGCACGAACGCACACATCGCGGGGTTGTTCGCCACGACCCCTCCATCCACGAACATACGCGGCGTGCCGACGGGGTACTCCGTCTGGAAGGGCTCGAAGTAGGTCGGCGCGGCGCTCGTGGCGCGCGCGACGTGCGCGAGCGCGAGGTCGTGTCCCTCGTCGGCGCGCGCCCGCGCGCGCTCGAACATGAGGGGAGCTCGCGTCGAGAGCTCGAACGACGGGACGAGCGCCTCGACGGTGAGGTCCGACAGGCGAAGCTCACCGAAGTAGCGCGCCAGGACCTGCTCGAGGTGTGCGACCGGGTAGCGCTCCTCGAGCAGGTCGTCGATCGCGACGAGCCGACGCAGCGCAGTGCGCGAGAAGATGCGCGCGGCGTTCCTGGTGTAGACGGACTCGAGCTCGGCGGCGGTGTACCCGCGAGGCTCGTCCGAGCGTGTCCTGGGGACCGCGAGGCCGAGCGCGACGATCGCGCCGGTGGACGTCCCAGCGATCAGATCGAAGACATCGGCGCACGGCACACCCATGAGGGACTCCAGCCGCGCCAGGACGCGCGCGGGGACCAACCCGCGCACGCCGCCGCCGTCCACGCAGAGGATCGCGCGCGGCCGAGTTGGGTCGCGGCGTGACGTGGTCAACGCCTCCACGCGTCCCGGATAGAGTCCGCGAGGTAGGGGGAGGTCGCGAGCGCGCGCTCTCCAGCGGCCGTGATGCCGTTCTCTCCGAGGTCGAGGATCGACAGGGAGGCGAGGTTGGGGGACTGCGCGAGCGCGCGCGCGCCGTCGTCACCGATGGCGTTCTTCTGGAGGTCGAGGACGCGGAGGTTCTTGAGGTGCGGCGAGCGCGCGAGCGCGCGGGCACCGCGCGCGCCGATGAAGTTCTCCCGGAGGTCGAGCAGCTCGAGCCTTGAGAACTGAGGCGCCTCGCAGATCTCGATCGCCCCATCGGGGCCGATGTAGTTCCGCGCGAGCATGAGCACGGTGAGCTTGTCGAGGTGTGACGCCGACGCGAGCGCAGCGGCGCCCTCTTCACCGAGGTCGTTGCCCATGAGGTCGAGCTCTACGAGTTGGTTCATGTGCGTCGCCTCGGCCAACGCGACCGCGGTCAGCGTGCCCATGTTGTAGCCACCGGGCCGCAAGACCTTGAGGTCATGCAGGCTCGTCGACGTCATGAGCTCCCGCACATGGAGGGGGTTCGCCTCGAGCCCGAAGGATAACCTGAGCGAATCGAGTTGGCCGTAGAGCGTGGAGCTGGCGAGCGAGATGACCTCACGCTCGCTGAGGTCGATCAACACGCCGAGATCGAGCGCGCTCAGCTTGGGGAGGTTGCCATCGACCGAGAGCGCCTCGAGCGTGCCGGTTTGAAAGCGGCACATCTTGAGGTCGAGTGACCTGAGCTGCTGAGCCGCCTGAGAGGTGAGGCACCTCTCGAACGCGTCACGTCGAACGAACGTGTTCCGGACGCCGAGCGACCGCACGAGCTGGAGCCAGTGGGGAGGCCCCGACTCGATCCAGTTCTTGGCCAGAGAGCCCTGGACGCGGCGCGCCTCATGGGGCCACCTCTCGAGCAACGACTCGGCGTAGCTGATCCACGAGCGAGAAGCGTCGGAGCCCAGGATCGCGTCAGCGTGCTCGAACGCGTCGAGCACGACCGAGAAGCTGACCTCGCTGGCCGCTCCGTGAAGCGCCTGCCGCATCTCTCCAAAGAGCCTGCTCGGCTCATGGTCGTGCATGTGCTCGGCACTCCGTCCTGTCACAACGAATACACCCACATCTCACCCCCTGCATGATGGATGGCTCCCCAGATACTCATGAGACGACCTCAGCACCTGTCGATCCCGCGAACCGAGATCCGACCACAGACGCCCCAATAGGATACGATAGACCGGGGCGTCAGAAAACCATCGTTATGGAGCGCTCGCCGGGCGGCGCCCACGCGCCGCGTCAGGCCTGGTCGAGCCAGGGGTCGAGCGAGCGTCCCACCACGCGCACATTGCCCACTCCCAGCAACGCGTCGTAGCTTACCACGCGCTCGTCGATCCCAGCGCGGCTTCTCGTCCATACGGTGAAGCGCTTGCCCCACGATCCGACCTCGACGACCCGAGGCTCGGAGAACCCGAGCCCGATGAGAGGATTCAGCAGCGCCGGCCCCTGCCACATCCAACGCGTCCCAGACATCAACGGGCACACGATCAGCTCGAGCTCGGAGGCGGCCGCGCACGCGACCAGCGCCTCGTAGTGGGACGCCTCACGAGGATACGCCACGAGCGCGCGCGCGCCGCCAGGCTCGAGCGCGTCCCAGTCCACCTCCGCCCTCACCGGAGCGGCGTCGGCGAGAGGCTCGAGGCGAGCTCGCGCGCTCCGGGCCGCGGGCTTCTTCCTGGCCTTCATCGGCGTCGACGACGGTGTCCGCTCGAACTCGCGACCATCGACGCTGTAGAGCGCGACCTCACCGGGGATCGAACCATCGGACTCGAGCCGCTCTCGAGACGATGACACGAGGCTGCGTGAGACCGAACAGAGCTCGGCAAGCCTCGTGTCCGTCCAGGTCCGCCACATGTCGTCCTCGAGCGCTCGCCTGACCGCGCGGCGCTTGTCCTCTCGCGTCCGCCTCAGGCCATGCCTCGCGTTCGCGGACAGGCTGTATCGGATCGCGTCGCGCCGTCCACCCTCGAGCACCCTGCACTGGATGCGATCGAAGCCGAGCTTGCGCGCGGCCTCGACGCGGTGGAACCCGTCGGCCACCCAGAGCTCGTCTCCCTGCGTGTACACCGTGACGGCAGGCCAGGGCGCGCCCTCGGGATCGACCGCGCGGGCGAGCTCGGCGTCCCAGGACATCCGGTCGACGTACTCCTCGACGACGCTCGGGTCGATGTGCACGCGAGACTGCGCCTCGCCCATCAGCTCGAGCCGGTCGAGCTCGATCGTGGGCTCCTCGCCCGCGACGCCGAGCAGCTCCTGGAGCTGCGCTCTGCGCCGCTCCAAGTCTCCGCCCTCGCGCCGGAGCTCGTCCTTCATGCGGCCCATGTCCTCGATGAGCGCGCCCGCGCGGTCGTCCGACTCACGCACGCGCTCGGCCTGACGGTTCACGAACCCCGCGGCCATGCCGCGCTTGGGCCTAGCCATCGGCGACCTCCCTTCCCTTACCGAGCTTGGGCGTGAAGCCCGCGCGCTCGGCGATCTCGAACGCCAACTGCTCATAGTCCCCCGACCGCTCCGGGTCGTGGTCGTAGATGAGCGACTGGAACCCCGCGAGCTCCTGATAGCGTGTCGACTCATGCACGACGCTGTCGAAGAGCAGCCCGGAGAACTCCTCTCCGAGCCAGGCCCGCGCGTCCCGCGCGAGCAGAGTGTTCCGCTTCACGCGCGTCACCGCGATCCCGAGGAACTGCAGCCTCGGATTGAACCGCGCCGGGTCCGCGTAGTGGAGCACGCGAGGGATGAACGAGACGAGCCCCTTGATGTCGAGCGTGCTCGATGTCGTCGGGATGAGCGCCCAATCCGAACTCATGAGCGCGCTCACGATCCGGAAGTCCATGGCCGCGGGGCAGTCGTAGAGGATGACGTCGTAGCGCGCCCTCAGCGGCTCGAGGAGCTCATCGAGCCGCCGCTCCATGCCCCACTGACCCGCCATCGCGGACTCGATCGTGTCCATCTGATCGCCCGCCGGCAGCACGTCGAGGCCATCGATGAGGCTCGGCACGATCGCCAACGCAGGGTCCACGCCGCGTCTCAGGACGTCGTCGGCGGTCACGCCGATCTCGACCTCCGCGTCCACCAACCACTCCGTCGAGTCGCGCTGTCCGTCGAGATCTACGAGCAGGCAACGGAGACCCATCCTGGCGAACCCGCCAGCAAGGTGCACAGACGTCGTCGTCTTGGTCGAGCCGCCCTTACGCGCCGCCACCGTGATCACGTGGCAGCTCGGCCCGGACGGACTCACCCCCAGCCGGATCACCTTCCCGGACATACCCGCGCGATCCTCCTGGCCCAGCGCCTCTTCGAGCGTGAAGCCAAGCGCGGTCGCCATCCCGACGTAGTGGAGGGGGCGCTTGAGCAAACCGCTCCAGACCTTCGAGACCGTGGACGCAGAGACGCCCATGCTCGCGGCCAGATCCGCCTGTGTCACGCCCTCCGATTGTGCCTTGAATTTGAGGGACTCGCCCGCGCGTACGCGCGCGCCCTCGTCGAACGTTCCCATCACTCTCAGACCTTCCGTGGTTGTGGTCGCATGGGTCGGGCCGCACTTCCTTGGCGGCCCGCTATGTTCGACACAGTACGAGGTCGGCGCCGCGACGACAAGGTCGGCGCGGAAAGAAATAGAAAGTGTCAACATTATCTGATGCTTATGAGACATCCAACGCTCGGGCGGCTCCAACGAAGCGTCGCCGCGGCCGCAGCCGATGCGTCAGGCTCGTCTGCTGTTTCTCTCTCTCCTCGCGCGCGCGTACGCGTACGCGCGCGCGTTTTTGAAGGTTCCCAGAGAACGTCGTAGAGGCTCCACCCTCTCAGGTGCCTTCACTCCGAGCTCGACGACCATTCTGAGTTTTGTTCGCGTCTACTTTTGGGAAGTGCAATGCGTTCGCGTCTACTTTTGGGGAACTCGTCCTCGATCTGATCCGTCCATGATCAGCGTTTTCAATCTCTTCACGATCGAAGAGGCCCAAAACGCACTCTTGGGGTGGTCCTCGAAACTATTTTCAGAAAAAACGACCCCTCAAAGTGCAACGGTTCCGCGTCTACTTTTGGGAAGTGCAACGCGTTCACGTCTACTTTTGGGAAGTGAGGGCCGTTTGCGTCGATTTCTGGGGAAAATGTGAGGACCGTTCGCGTCGATTTCTGGGAAGTGCAACGCGTTCGCGTCTACTTCTGGGAAGTGAGGAGCGATTGCGTCGATTTCTGGGGAGAATGTGCAACGGTTTCGCGTCTACTTTTGGGAAGTGCAACGCGTTCGCGTCTACTTTTGGGGGAAATGTGAGGCCTGGAGGGGTCGTTTTTCGAGAATCGACCCCTCTTAAAGTGCAATGGCGCCTCTAAAAGTGAAATGTGAGGGCCGTTTGCGTCTACTTTTGGGAGGATCTCCCCAGAAATCGACGCAAACGGCCCTCACTTTGGGCGAGTCAAGGGCCCAATTGGGTACTTGAGTGCCAATTGTCATCAGGTGACGTCAAAAGTGAGCGGTTTAAGCGTCTACTTTTGGGAAAATCGGGGGTCGTTTGCGTCTACTTTTGGGGAAAATCGGCCCGTTTGCGTCTACTTTTGGGAAGTGAGGCGGTTTAAGCGTCTACTTTTGGGAAGGCCTATTCTGCAAGTCGCTGATTTATATGATCAAATGGCCTGTCCAGATCTCCTAGAATATATTCGTAGAATATATTCGTAGAATATATTTCTTAGAATATCGCGCATCCGGATCCGCGCCCCTGTCGGGTCTCGGCTCCGGGCGCTCTTTCGGATCAGTAGAGAGAGGGCGCCGGTCTCGGAGCGGTTGACTCGCCGTGTCGGGGCGAGCGAGGATTCATACCGTGGCCAAAGACGGTCGAACGAAGACGGACGTGAAGCCAGGAAGGCTGGAGGTTCCATGGCGAGGAAACGCAAGGCATCCAAGAGCATCCTGGCGCTCAAGCGACGCGTGCACGAGCTCTCGGGGGAGCCGAGCGGTGAGGAGCCCGACCTGGAGTGGCCCGGTGACGTCGAGCCCAAGTCACCGTCGGACTGGTACGAGGCGATGGGTCGCCGGTTGCTGTTGGGGAAGATCGATGGCCTGGGGCATCGAGCCGAGCACATCGAGGTGCGCAGGGGGGTCTTCTTCGACGTGAGCATGCTCGGCGTGAGCGCCGAAGAGCGCCATGAGCGCGCGCTTGGCCAGATGGCCGCCGGGTTCGAGGTCCTCAGCGGCCTCAACGAAGTGTGGGGGTGGGTCGCCGAGAGGTCGGGGGCTCCTCGTGGGGCGCCCGAGTGGGCCTCGCGCGCTTACGATCGGGGCGTCGAGCTGTGTGACGGGTGCGACGAGCGCGCCGCGCGTGTGCTGCTCGGGGTCGTGCTCGCCGAGTGCAGCGAACCGCTCGACTGGTTGGTGCGCTCCGTCCTCTGGTTCACTCAGTCTCACGCACGTGTGCGCGCGCACTGTTGGGAGAAGCCCTGGGCGGACGACGTGTCGGCAGAGGAGACGAGGGGGGCGGTGCTCGCGCGTTGGCGCCAACGCGCGCCCGAGGCGCGTATGGTCTCGGTGCCCCATGGAGTGCTCTCGACGCTCCCCAAGGAGGTCCGGAACGTGGGCGCCGCGCTCAATGGCGCGATGACCGAGTCACTCGAGGCGAGCCTCAAGACCGTGGAGCATGAGGGCGCGCGGTTCGTGCTCAGCGCGGATCGGCGCCTCGTGGTCAAGAATTCGACCGTCGGTGAGACCTACCTGAAGCTGCCGATGACGCCGGCTGCTGTGACGGAGGCGGGGTCGCTCGAGCCGATGGCGCTGTTGACCCAGCAGGTCCTCCAGATCGTGCGCGAGGTCGGTCCGGGCGCGAAGGGTCGTCAACTCGAGAACATGACGCGCGACATCCCTCGCGTGGTCGCCGGGATCTTCCTCGCCGCGGCCGAGGATCGCCACAGGGTCCAGGTCCCGGGGCAGTTCCTCGACGCGGTCTCGGGGCTCAGGCTCGCGAAGATCACAGGCCTCGACCATCGCCAGAGCCGAGACCTCGTGCGCGTGCGCCGCGTGCGTGAGTTGCTCGCGCGCATTCAGTTCATGAGGTCGATCGAGTCCTTCGACCCCAAGACCAAGCAGAAGAGCCGGGTCGACTGGAACACGCCCATCATCCAGCGGATGGCGGACGAGGTCGTCGCGTCGTGCGCCAAGCCCGAAGAGCTCGAGTACGTGAAGTCTACGCTGGGTGTGTGGCTGATCGCGCCCAAGCTCTGGGACCTGACGCAGCCGCGCTCCAAGAGCGCCCGCTTCATGTTGCTCGACGAGCGCGCGTTCGGGCTCGATCCGAATTCGGGCGCGTTCAACCTCTACTGGACCATCGTCCAGCGGGCCTACAACGCCCTGCGCACGAGCGTGCCGGAGGACAAGTTCGACGCCTCGGGCAGGTTCAGGCCCAAGCTCGAGACGCTCTACTTCTGGTCCGGAAACCAGCTCAAGAGCCACGAGAAGAACCCCTCACAGATCCTCTCGAGCATGCGCTCGTACCTCGAGGAGATGGTCGACGCGGGGATCATCTCGGACTGGTCGTGCCCGCTCATCGAGGCTGGGCGCTACCGCCAGGACGCCTTCGAGGAGGTCCGCGTCGAGATCTCGATGCCCAGCCCGCTGCTCGGCTACCTGCCGAACTCGGCGTTCGTGCTCGGGCGCAACCCGTACTCCCCTTCTGGGCGGGTCGCCGGTCAGACGAGCCTGTTCGAGCTCGATGGTCCGGGCGAGCTCGCCTGAGCCGAGCCGAGCGGTTTCGTCGCGACGCGCCACGCCTGGCAGAGCGTGGCTGGATACCCACTACAACGCGCCTGTTGTTCGTTGGGGGTGACGAATGCGCGCCGCGCGTGACCTCTCCGGGTGTGAGGCGTGAACGGTTCGAATGCGGTTGCGCCAAATACTGAACGTAAGTACAGTCATGGTCGTAGTGGAGATGTTCGACCGTCATTGAAGGAGAGGTCATGGGAAAGCGCGCGCCGAGGCAGATGAGGTTGTTCGACGCGGAGGTGACGTACCGGGCGACCGTGCAGTCACTCGCCGATGGCCTGGTCGCGAGGATGAGGAGCGAGGGCGCGAGCATGGAGGCCTACGCGGAGGTGACCGAGCGTTGGGAGCAGGCGAAGGAGCAGGCGCTGGCGTATGGGCTCGACGTGAAGCATCGGGTGATGCTCGAGTGCGAGGCGGGTTTGCACCGCAGGCTCGTCGAGACGATCTTCTCGATGTCGTCGTCTCAGGAGCGCTTGAGCGCCTGAGCAAGGCGTTCGGCGCGAGCGAGTGTGTCCTCGACGTCTCTTCGGGACTCGAGGACGTCGACGCGCGCCTCGAGTGATTCGAGGCGCGAGTTCAGCGCGCGTCCGAGCGTCACCAGCTCAAGGACGAGGTCCGTGAGCGCGCTGTTTGCGGAGGCGCCTGGAGCGGCGTCCATCGAATCGATCATGTCGGGGGCCTCTGGAGCGGCCTCGGAGTGTTCCGAGGTCGTGCCTGGTTCGTCTCGTCCGAGATGACGCAGGCGCTCGATCTCGTCCATGGGCAGCGTGGAGAACGAAGAGGTGAGCGCGTCAGCGAGTCGCTGGAGCAGGGACTGGATGTCCTCACGTCCCAACTCTTCTGCGTAGCCATTGACCGAGAGGTCGTTGCCTGCGAGTTGCACGGCGAGGGTGGAGTCGGTGCGGAGCTTTACGAAGCCGCCGCGCATGCCCCAGTGCGTATGCGCGGGCTTGGAGGTGACGCGACCCATGGTGCGTTCGAGGGACTCGGCGAGCTCGGGGTTCTCGCCAGGGAGTCGGATCTTCCAGAGTGTTCTCAAGGTGGATCTCGTGATGGGTGAGCGCTCAGCGCCAGGTCTTGTCGATGAGGTCGTAGGTCGAGGGGACGCCATCCTTCTCGATGTCCATGACCATGGTCTCGTAGACCCAGTCTCCGCTACCGCCGGTGCGGGTCGCCTTGACGGTGACGATCCCCTTCGACCTGGAGCCCGTGACCTCGTAGGTGAAGTCGGCCACGCTGTCCTTGCCGTCCCCTCCAGGCTCGAGCGTCCCGTTGGGCTCGCCCTTCATCTCGAAGGGTTCCCCGAGCAGCTCGACGAGTTCGGGAGTGGTCGAGACCACCGTGCTGCTCTTGATCATGGGTTCGACCATGCCCACGACCCCGCTGATGGCTGCGCCGCCCAGGAGGGTCATGCCTCCGAAGCATACGCAAGGTCCTCCGATGAGGACCACCAGCGCTATGATCGCGATCCACTTCCATGGATTCGAAGAGGGCCCCTTGTTCGACATGACGTGCTCCCTCCTGAGGGTCCAATGGTCGCGCGACGTTGCGTCGCCGGCTCTCAGGATATACGCACAGCCCCGGTTCGGGCCAGCGCCGACGGAGCGTGCGTCAGGAAACAGAAGCCGCCCCTCGTGTGTTACGCTGGCGAGTCTGAAGGTTCGAAGGACGCCGGTCGAAGAGGAGCGCGACGTGTCGGAGCCGACGTGGATGGACAGAGTGGTCGAGGGGGCGCCGAGTGTGGGGCTGTTCTCTGCGTTCGTCATGGGAGGCGCCGCCGTGCTCGCCGACCTGCAGTCGCACGAGAGCGCGGGAGTCCTCTCCAGGCTCATGGTCGCCGCGGTGTTGACGTACCTCGCGCTCAGCGCGATCGCCGAGACACCCCACGCCCATGAGGAGAGCCGTGGCAGGGACCGCGCGCTCGTGGCGCTCTCCCGGGTCAACCTGCCAGTGTGCGCGGCGGCGTGGGTCTTCGCGGCCCACGACCACCCGAGCTCGAGGCTCGTCGCGCTCGTGGGCTTCCTGCTCTTCATCGCGCACGTGGTTGGCCGCTACCTCCGCGCCCAGGAGCCTGGCTGACCGGGGCGCAGCGCTCCGACGATTGGCCAGGTCACGTGCCACCCAGCTTGGCGCGGACCGTGCGCTCGAGGCCGGTGAGTCCGGCATTTCGTCCCAGCCTGAGAGACTCGGTCACGGTCGCGTCTTCACAAACGTGGGCGCGGAGCGCGAAGAGCGCGCCGACTCTGTTACCGCTGCCGCAGTGGACGATGAGCGGGCGAGGCGCGTCGCGGAGCGCGGCGTCGAAGGAGCGCGCGTGCTCTGGGGTCAGGTCCTGGGCGCCTCGGATGGGGAGCTCGAGGTATCGCATCCCGAGTCGCTCGACGGTCGCGCGCTCATCGAAGGCGAGCTCGGAGGGGTCGCACAGGTTCAGAACGGAGGCGTAGCCGACCTCGGCGGCGGCGCGCAGCGTGTCTTCGGTGGGCTGGCCGCCCGAGACGACGTCACCCTCTAGAGCGACGGCGTTCGGGAGATCGATCTGTGTCGTGTACGGCATCGTGGACCTCTTGGTGGAGTGAGTCTGGTGCGCTCTGGTGCGCCTCAACGTGTTCAATGCGATACCCGTGCCTTCACGTAGGGGTGCGGCGATGTGCGCAGAGACGAGACGGGCCCGTTTCATCTTGAAACGGGCCCGTCTCGATGTGTTGGAACGTCCGGTCCGTTCGTCCTCAGCGGTCAGGCGTAGCGCGGCAGGTCACGGCGGGGGCGACGGCGCAGGGCGTGTCGAAGGTCTCGCGCGCGAGGCGCGCGTCCAGGAAGTCGAGGATCTCGGGGACGGCCCAGACTGTGGTGCCGCCGTGGCTCGCGCCTTCACACTCGATGTACTCGAGGGGGATGTCCTGGGCGCACATATCTGGGAATCCGGCGCGCTCGGTGGGCGTGTCGACGAGGTTGTCGTTGCCGCCGTAGATGGTCAGGATCCCGTAGGAGTCGAGTGAGGAGGGGATGCGAGGGACGCTGGTGGTGGCGATCCCGTTCTCCGCGGTGATGCAGCCCCAGGGCTCGACGTCGGCGAGCATGTTGGCGCGCGCCGGGGTGTAGAGCTCGGTCGCGAAGAGCTCCTCGATCTGGAGGTCGAGGTCGACTTGATCGCTGGGGTCGCACTGGTCCGCGAGCGCGGCGGGAATGTCGACGTCGTATGGCGTCTGGAAGGCGGTGCCGAGCTGATCCTCGAGGTCGTACCACTGTGAGGCCGTGGCGAGGAACGCGATGGTGTTGGCGGTCGAGTTTACTGGCGTCAGCAGCGCGCGTTCCATCTGGTCGATGAGGTTGGCGGGGGGCACGGTCGCGACGGCGCCGAGGTGCTCGAGCTCGGGGGCGTAGTGCGGGGCGAGGCGATCGACCCAGAGCGCGGCGTGGCCGCCCTGTGAGCCGCCGAAGGTGACGTACTCGGGGGGAGGGCAGAGGTCGCCGAGCTTGTCGGGGCCGAGCTTGCCGACGGCGCGCCTGTCTCTTATACACATCTCCGAGCCCACGAGACAGGCAGAAATCTC
>CAJXPN010000021.1 GCA_913058025.1 uncultured Myxococcales bacterium
GGATGTGCTTGCCGACGCCGGTCGAGCCGGTGAACGCGATCTTGTCGATGCCGGGGTGGTCGACGATGGCGGCGCCGGTGGCGCCGGCGCCATTGACGATGTTGACGACGCCGGGGGGCAACCCCGCGTCGCGCACGATCTCGGCGAAGAGCATCGCCGTGAGCGGGGTCGTCTCGGCGGGCTTGAGCACGACGGTGTTGCCCGCAGCGAGCGCCGGGGCGATCTTCCACGCGAGCATGAGCAGCGGGAAGTTCCAGGGGATGATCTGGCCGGCGACGCCGATCGACTTCGGCGCGACGCCGGGGAAGGCGTACTCGAGCTTGTCGGCCCAGCCGGCGTAGTAGAAGAAGTGGGCGGCGGCCAGCGGGATGTCGACGTCGCGGGACTCACGGATCGGCTTGCCGCCGTCCATGGTCTCGAGGACGGCGAGCTCGCGGGCGCGCTCCTGCATCATGCGGGCGATGCGGAAGAGGTACTTGGCGCGCTCGGAGCCGGGCATCTTGCCCCAGGCGCCGTCGTAGGCCTTGCGGGCGGCGCGCACGGCGCGGTCCACGGTCGCCTCGTCGGCGGCCGCGATCTCGGCGAGCACCTCCTCGGTCGCGGGGTTGATCGTGGGGAAGTAGGTCGCGTCCTCGGGCGTGACGAACTCACCGTTGATGAAGTGCCCGTAGCGCGGCGCGATGGAGACGATGTCGGAGGTCTGGGGCGCGGGCTCGTAGGGCCACGCGTCTCCGAACAGGAGCTCCGCTACGTTCTTGTTCTCGTTCATGATTCTTGCCTTATGATGGGCCACGTCGCGGTGGTGTTCAGCTCATGCTCAGGTAGCGCGGGGAGTGGTAGCGCCCGGTGCGGCGCATCTCGAGCTGCATGAGGACGTCGTTGAGCAGGGAGGACGCGCCGAAGCGGAAGAGGTCCGGATCGAGCCACCTGTCGCCCAGCGTCTCGTGGAGCATGGCGAGGTAACGCAGCGCGAGCTTGGAGGTGCGGATGCCGCCGGCGGGCTTCATGCCGACGATGACGCCGGTGCGCAGGTAGTGGTCGCGGATCGCCTCGAGCATCACGAGCGTGACGGGCATGGTCGCGCCGGGCGAGACCTTGCCGGTCGAGGTCTTGATGAAGTGCGCGCCGGCGTCCATGGCCATCTGGCTGGCGAGGCGGACGTTGTCGTAGGTCTGGAGCTCGCCCGTCTCGAGGATGACCTTGAGGTGGGCGTCGCCGCAGGCGACGAGCGTCGCGGCGATCTCGTCGTAGACCTGGGCGTACTCGCCGGCGAGGAAGGCGCCGCGGTTGATGACCATGTCGATCTCGGAGGCGCCGGCGTCGACGGCCCGGCGGACGTCGTCGAGGCGGTCGTCCCACTCGATCTGGCCGCTGGGGAAGTAGGTGGCGACCGAGGCCACGCCGACGCCCGAGCCCTCGAGGGCCTTCACGGCGGTGGCGACGAGCCTGGGGTAGACGCAGACGGCCGCGACCGACGGGATGCCGGGCGCGGGGCTCATCGCCTTCTGGCAGAGCATGCGGACCTTGCCCGGGGTGTCCATCCCCTCGAGCGTGGTCAGGTCGATCATCTTGACGATGAGGTGGAGACCCGCGGTCTTGGACTCTTTCTTGATGCTGCGCTTGGAGAATCGTGCGGCGCGCTCTTCGACGCCGACCTGATCCACGGCGGGGACCCTCGGCGTGACGTATCCTGGCATTTGTGCCCTCATTCGCTCGGGTTGAATCGGTGCGCGAGCGTACGACACGCGACCGAGCGAGGGCAAGCCGAGCGCGCGTCGGGAGCGTTCGCGCATCGAGCGAGGAGGGGAGAGGTCGAGGAGCCCGCGGCCGAAGGGCTCAGTCGGACGAGGTACTGGCGTGCTGCCCGACCTGGCTCTCTTCGCATGAGTCGGCAGTGAGCCAGACGTTGTCGGTGCCGTTCCCAGAGGGGGCGTCGGGGTTGTGCGTGACGACCTCGTCGAGCTCGCCATCAACCTCATAGGCGAAGACGTAGGAGTAGGAGCCCGTATGGTCGGAGGGGACGCACGCGTCGACGCTCCAGGTGCCCTCTGAGAACCGAAGCAGGAGCCCTTGCCTCAGCGGGGCCTCGTCGCCCACGAGCATGACATAGGACTCGTCCAACTCGCCGTCTGGGTCGGCGATGGCGAAGGTCACCGGACAACACGAGGGGGCGTCGGGGAGCGGGGCGTCGTTGGCGTCGAGTTCGTCGAAGACGTAGACGTCGAAGCCGTCCTTGTCGCCGGCATCGTCGGGTGGTCCGAACGCGGGAAGCGGGCGCTCACCCAACGTCGGGTACTCCTGGGGACCGGCGTTGGGTTCGGGCTCGGGATCGGCCGAGCACCCGAGCCCAACGCAGACCAGTCCCAAGAGGATGAACCGTCGAGATGTCGTGTTCATCGTGTGCTCCTGGGGGCCAGAGTACGCGGCGTCGGAGCGATGGGGGTGGGGGCGGCCCGTTCACCCAACGTCTGGGTGAGGACACGCCGCAGGGTCGCGGGGTCGAGGTGCTCGGAGATGACGAGGTAGAGGCCTGTCTTGTTCTGAACCTCGAGGGGGAGGAGATCGGCGAAGGTCTGGACGACGCGTTGGCGGAACGGGTCGTTCGTATCCAGGTCGGAAATGGCGCGACCGAGCAACCGGACGAGCGCCGTGCGCGTGATGGGTCCGGGGCGCTTGGCGAGGTCAGCGAGGGCGAGTTCGAGGACGGAGCGGGTGGTCATCTCGCGGGCGTCGAAGGTCTGGAGTTCGAGCTTTTGATAGAGCGTGAGTTTGACGCGCCAGTCCTCCTCGACCGAGAGCCAACGGCGCGTGAACTCGGCCGAGGCGGCCGGAGGCATGCGCCGGATGACCTGCGCAGCGACCTCTCTGGTGGAGTAGTCTGGGTGGTTCTCGATGCCCTCGACCAGCGAGAGCAGCGAGGGGTCGCCGACGTTGGCGAGGGCGCCGTACGCGGGACTGAGCATGATGGAGCTTGTCGACTCGCTCAGGGCCTTGACGATGGCGGCGCGCGCGATCTCGCGCAGGTCTTCACGCTCGGGGCGCAGCCCCGCCATCATCCCCAACCCGAGCAGCGCGTGGCGCGCGAGGAGGTGTCTGGCCTGATCTTCGGTGTCGGCCAGCGGTGCGGCGAGCGCGGAGAGTTCGTGTGCGAGCGCGTCGTCGACGTCGGAGCGGTCGAGAAGGGAGAAGATCGCGCGCGTGCGATCGAACGAGGTGTTCGCGTCCGCGCGCATGATGTCGAGCAGCGCGGTCTTGGCCTCGGGCGTGCGGCTGTTCCCCAGCGCGATGAATGAGGCCATGGTGGCCTGGCTCGGGATCTCGTTGGCCACGATGCGTCGGGCGATCACGTGGGCCATCTCAGGCCGAGCCTCGAGGTAGGTCCGAAGTTCGGGCCAGGTGTTCTGGATGCCCACGTCCTGCGCGTCGACTCTGGCGATCATGCGCTCGACGACGTCGTCGACCTCGTGGTGCGCGACCGCCTGACGCGCGTCGAGGTCGCGTTGGCTCACGGGGACGTGCTCGTCGAGCGGAACGAGCGAGGGGAGCAGATCGGTCCAGACGTAATCACGCTCATGCCGTGAGGCGCCGGAGAGTGTCTGCGCTTCGGGCAACCTGTTCGCCTCGAGGCTTCGCGACGACGTGATCCCGGCGCCGCGGTAGGTCGCGCGCAGTGTCGCCGACGTGAACCACCCCTGGGTCGAGGAGGTGATCGTGGCGACGTAGTCATCGACCTCGTTCAAGCTCCCCAGCCCGGTGCTCCAGGGCGCCATCGTGGTCACCCTCTTCTCGATCGAGCCGTCGGTGCGTCGACGGACGGCGCCCGAGGTGCGCCCGATCGAGTCGGTCCCTTCGAACCGGATGAAGTCTCTGGGAGCAGCGAACGAGAGGTCGTGGAGGATCGACTGTTGGATGCGAGCGTAGCCGTGGCCCAGGTCGGCGTGGTGGGCGAACCCCTGGACCTCGCAGTGGGGCGCGAGGCGGAAGAGGAACGGGACCCGAACGCGCGCGTCTTCTCGCACGGCCGTGCTCTGGAAGTCCGCGAGTCGGCCGAGCACGAGCGCGCCCTGGTCGGAAGATTCGAGCACGAGCGTGTCCAGACGCCCCGAGTATGTGGTGGTGACTTCGGTTGCGCGCGCGTCGCTCCCGAGCCCGAGACCCAGCGGCGTGATGGCCGCAACGTCAGTGCCCTCGAACGCGTACGAAGCGAGCGCCCCCGCGCTGGGGGTGCAGTCGCGAGCGTGCCCTTCCGAGGTGTTCACCATCGGCGTGGGCGTGCTCGCCTCCTGGCGAGCCACCTCAGGGGTGTTCCGCGCTGCGTCCACGTGCGCACCAGTTCGAGACGCGGGCTGAAGAGGCACGTCGAGGTTGGAGGTGTGTGTCGGCGCGTCGGAGGTTCGAGACGACCACACGAGCGCGCTGGCGAGAGCGATGCCCGAGGCCGCGACGACCACCGCACCGGACGTGGCAGTGAGGTGCTTCATCAGTAGTCCTCCAGCAAGGGTACTTCGAGTTTGTAGAGGTCGATCCCCAGGAGTTTGAACCCGCTGAAGCTATGGATGATCCACTCGAGTTTGAGCTCGAAGAAGATGAACGCGATCTTGATCGCGGCGCGAATGTCGCCGCTGAACAACGTGACGGTGAGCGGGATCGAGAAGGTGAAGAGGCCGTTTCGAGAGAACGCCTCCCCGCTGCGCAGCAACCAGCGGAAGCTCTGGCCAATCGTGGGGGTGATCTCGATGTTGATGATGTTCATGTTCACGCTCAGGCACAACCCCCCGACGGGAGACGGCGTGCACCCTTCGATCCCGACCCCTGCGCCTGCCGCGAGGCCCAGCGCCGAGGACCAGCTGAAGTAGATCTCGTTGCCCGCCCACGGGAGCGTGCACGCGTACGGGAGCGAGTCCGCGGTGGCCTTGGCGCCGATGGTGTCACTCGAGGGGGTGAAGGTGACTGCTGCGTCCTTGCCGTCGAAGGTCGGGAGGTCGTTTCTCGAGGAGAGCTCGATGTTGCTGAAGTAAGACCACGTGCCGAACTCGTCGGTGGCGAAGGCCTTGCTGTCCGAGAGCCAACGGTATTCGTTGATGTCGTTGTCCTCGTCGTGCGCGATCTGCGCCCCCAGCCACACCGTCGAGACGTTGCTCGCGGACATGGCGCTCTTGAGGCGTTGGGTTTCGGTCGGGTCCTGAAGTTCGGCGAGCCGTCCTCCAGCCTTGCTGCACTCCTGCGAGGCACTCGCGAACGAGGTGCCGCTGGTCCGTACGAAGGTGCAGTCCTCGGTCTGACCGTTGCACTCGTACTCCTTCTGGGGCCCGAGTTCGAAGGAGAGCGTGAGGCCCACGGAGGCTCCGACAGTGAACTGAATGGTCGCGAACACGGGGACCGGGCCGATCTGGAACATGATCTTGTAGCCCAACGCGTAGCCCAGCCCATCCCGTTCTCCGTACCTGCCGTTCTTCCATTCGGTGTTCGGGTTCGGGTCTCCGCGGTTGAGCAGGGTGACGATGTTGTCCCAATCGGGGGCGATGTTGACAAGGAACGTGCGCGAGGGGTTCGACGCAGACGACGCGCTGAGGTCGAGGGCACCGAAACTCCCCATCTCGCCCCTGAATTTCACGGTCACGGACGCAAAGTCACTGCCCGCGGACGGAGGGTCGTGCTCCATGGTGAGGTCCATGTCGAGCGTCGAACGCCCCGACTCTCCGTTCGATCGACCGCCCGATTTCGACGTGTTCGAGCAGTAGGCCCCCTTGGAGTTTCCACTGGCGCAGGTCTCCTGGACGCCCGTGTCGTTGTTGCCCGACATGCTCGAGTCACCGGACTTCTGGTTCTCCGTGAAGTTGGTGTGGTCACGCGCCGAAGCAGGGGTGCTCGCCGGGACGCGTTCGGTGGATTCGACAGGGGTCTTGAAGCGGTCGACGTAGATGAGCAAGGGCGCCTTCGCCGTGCGGCAACCACGGTACTTGAACGGCGTGGCGTCGGGGTCGTGCATGGTGGGGTTCTCGAGCTCGACGCTCCACACCCGCTGGAACGGCCCATTGTCATGTGCGGAGTTGACGCTCTTACCCTTCGCCGCGTTGATCCCGTCCCAAATCAGCGAGTAGGAGTTGACCATGTCGTACTGGCCAGTGACGTTGCCGTCTTCATCCGTCAGATCTTGTGGGGTCTCCAGCCAGCGCATCTCGTGGCGGTACGAGCGACCCTTGCCTTTGATGTCCGACCACAGCGGCGCGAAGGCGTCCGGGACACCGAGCGGGGAGTTTCCGTCGGTCGCGTTGATGCAATAGAAGAGGTCGAACGAGCCAACCTTGCCCTCGATGAAGAAGGCGCTCGACGCATCGGTCGAGAGCTTCTTCTGGGTGGTCTTGGGGAGGCGGATGGCGACGGACTGGGTCACCTGATCGTCGGTGCCCTCCAGGACCCCGTTGCTCTTTCCGTCGGTCAGGTCGGCGCTCCCGAGGAAGAGCGGTGACTGAGACTCGCGGGTTCGTGCGTTCCAGCTCGAGGGGACGACGTAGACGTCGGCACGAGGGGTGTTGAGGCCCTTGTTCCCCGCGATGGAGCGCGGGTTCTCGAAGTTGAGTTGGTGGTCGTGGGCCATGTTGCTCACGTACCAGGAGATGTCGGTGACGAGCGACGGGCTGCGGTTGGAGAACACCCGGATCGTGGGCGAGTTACGCGCGACGATGTCGACCGTGCCGATCTCGGCGCGGTCCGAGTAATTGCGGCCGAAGAAGAACTCGCCGGAGGGAGGATCGTACGTGGTGACGAGGCGCTGGGAGTAGTAGGCGCGTCGGTTGAAGGCCTTGAACTCACGCTCGTAGAACATCTCGAGGGGGTTGGGCGCGCACTCGGGCTCCGACTCTCCGAGCTTGTCGGCGTCTTCGATCGAGAGCGCCTTGTGCCAGACCGTGCGCCCGTCCATGTCGTAGGAGAGGTGGAGGCGCTGGAGCAGCCACCTGTCCAGGATGTCATCTCCCTTGAGGTTGGTGACGCTGATGGTCGTACTATTCTTGCTGCGCTCCTTTATGAGCTCGGCGAACTCGGACTTGATCGCACCCGAGGCACAGTCGTCGGCGAACTTGGTCGTGATCGTCTTCGTGTAGGTCCGGGTCCCATCACTCCCTGACGTGTGGGGGTCGTCCTTCTTCACGGTGAACGCGAAGGCGTTGCAGCGGAAGCGCTTGTTCTCACCACGGATGAGAGAGCCGTAGACACTCTCGCGGTACTCGTCTTCGATCCACGCGGTGAGTCTGACCTCCTCGGGGACGAGGTCGTTGGCGAAGGTCACGGAGATCGGGATCGTGTAGGTGCCCGTGATACTCATCGGGACACCAGGGAGCTCTCCCGCTGTGACCTTCTTGGCGATGATCACCTTCGAGAAGGAGTCCTGGGTTTCCCGGGCAGGTTTGATCTCACCGATGTCGGCGTTGACGACGACCTCTACCTTGGAGGCGTCCACGACACATTGCATCTCGGCGTTTCGGCTCGTGCGGCCGTGGCACTCGGACGGCACACACACTGTCTTGCCGTCATTCGCCGTGGCGACCTTCTCGTTCTTTTCAGCACCCTTGCAGTCGATCTCGTTGAACGTCGAGTAGGTGCCTGCGTTGTTCGTGTCCGCCGAGGAGGTCATGGGGTCGGAGGTGCCACCCGCCTTGGTGGTGCATGTGTACGTGACGGTGGCGTCGGAGTAGTTGCACAGCGGTGAGGAGGGGTCGTCACAGCCGCTGGCACACAGGCTCCTCACGGTGCAGGAACGCTGCCCATCGCACGCGCCCCTGGCGATCTTGAGCTGGTCCTCGTTTCCGAGAGAACCTTCCGCGCAGGAGACGCCCGTGATGGCGGCCTCGGCGAAGTCGGGGTTCGTGACCTGCGACTCACCGCGGCCCTGACAACTCAGCGCATTCTTGGTCTCGAAGGTCCCTACCCCATCGCTGGCGGAGGCCGTGTAGACGCGCGCGTTCCCACCATCGTCGACGTCGCCGCTGCCACACGTGTACTCGATCGAGGCATCCGAGAAGACGCATCCTGGGCTGCCCGATCCGCCGTCACACGAGCTCTGGCACAAGGCCTCGACGTCGCACGTGCGCTTGCCCTCACAAAGGGTCTTGGCCGCCTGGATCGCGGCGCTCGACTCGAGCGAGATGTTGGCGCAGGAGACCTTCGAGACCGCGATGGCGGAGTAGCCCGTCTGCGCGCTCTGGCCGTCCTCCGAAAACGCACTACGGCCCGAGGATGGGAACGCATACGGAATCTGTCCATCGGGGCAGACGAGCTCGTTGTCGAGCTCGCCCCTCGACGCGGATTGCCCGTCATGGTCCACATCTTCGGTCACGCAGCCCGCACCGACCATGACGAGCATGGACGCCAACAAGGCGCGCGTGAAGAGCGTGGGGATGTGTAGCTTCATGTCTCTCACTCCTCTCATGGCATCACGCAACGGAGGACCACGCATGCGTCGCCCCCGCTCCCCGAAAAGTCGTTCCCAATGCCCGCGTCGACGCTGTTGGCGCCCTGGCAGCGGCTGTAGTCGGCATTCGTCGTGCCTCCTGGCGCGTTGTTGAACGTGTCCCCATCGTAGGAAACCAACCCCGAGGGGAGCGCTCCGTACGCACCTGCGGTGTTCGAGAGGCCGCCCGGGTCACCCGCGCCGCCGCCGCCACTCTCATCGAGCGGTGTCTCGCCAGTGTAACCGCCCGCGCCACCCAAACCCGCCACGGTCACGGTCGTGTCGCCGCCCGTGAACGAGCCGCCAGCGCCTGCGGGGATGCTCCAGGAGTACGGGGTCGTCCCCGCGATCTGGATGCTCGTGAGGCCTCCTCCGCCACCTGGGTCACTGGCCATGCCGAGGCCGCCGTCGCCGCCTGGCGCGCTGCTCCCAAGATAAGAGCCCGAGCCGCCGGTCAGGTTGAGGAAGTCACCACCCTGCCCCAGCCACACGGTCACCGTGTCGCCGGGAGTCACGGTGAGCGTCCCGTCGACATAACCACCACCTCCGCCGGGACTGTTCGCCATACCGAAGTCACTCTCGCTGGCGCCGCCTGCGCCCCACGCCTGGACGTAGAGCCGGGTGCAGCCTGCGGGGACAGTGTAGGTCCCCGAGGCGCTCGTGCCGTCGGTCACGGGCTGGTCGACAAAGTACTGACCCGCGCCGCATGTCCCCGAGTCACCCGCGCAGTTGCCCGAGTTCGCGGCGCACGCGCAGTCGTCACCTGCGCAGTCGGAGTCCACGGTGCAGCTGCTACCGATGGCACATGCCCCGCACGAGGCGTTGCCGCAGTCCACATCTGCCTCATCGGCGTCCTTGATCCCATTACTGCACGTGATCGAGGCGCAGACGTCGTTCACGCATGGGCTGCCCGCGGCGCAGTCGGAGGCTTGCGTGCACGCGAGGCCGACGGCGCAGCGGCTACACGCCGAGGTGCCGCCGCAGTCCACGTCGGACTCATCGGCATCCTTGCTGGAGTTACTGCAGGTCGTGGGAGCGCACACGTTGCCCACGCAGGCGGCGCCCGAGGCGCAGTCCGCGTCGACGCCGCACCCGCCTCCCTGGGCGCACCGCGCGGCGCAGTCGGGGCCGCCACAGTCGACGCCGGTCTCGTTGGCGTCCTGGGTGGAGTTGTCGCACGTGGCCAGCTCGCACACGTCGTTCAGGCAGGCGTTGCCCGCGGCGCAGTCGGAGGATTGCGCACACACGAGCCCAATGGCGCAGCGGTCGCAGGTCGACGTGCCGCCGCAATCGACGTCGGACTCGTCGGCGTCGAGCGTCCCGTTCTCACACGTGGGCGGGGAGCACACGTTGCCCGAGCAGGTGTCGCCAACGACACAGTCGGAGTCGACGGCACACGCCAGACCGCGAGCACACCGCGTGGCGCAGTCGGAGCCGCCGCAGTCGACGTCGGTCTCGTTGGCGTCCTTCATGCTGTTGGTGCATGTTCCTGCGTCGCACGTGCCACCCTCACACGTCAGGCCATCAGCACAGTTGTACGTCTGCTCACACATCTGGCTGACCGCGCAGCCACGGCACCCTGTGCCCCCGCAATCGACGTCGGTCTCGGTCCAGTAGAACCGCGCGGAGTCGAAGAATTGGTCGCGCTGTCCGTTGACGCAGTGTGCGAACCTGCAGGTGCTGTCGACGCTATCGCATCGCAACGAGCCGACACAGTCTCCGTCGTCACCGCACCCCTTCGCATAGCTGCAGTCGCCACAGGCGGACGTACCACCACAATCGACGCCCGACTCTCCGGCGTCCGCGACCCCGTTCGCGCACGACGCGATCGTGCACAGGGACTCCGAGCAGACGTCGCCCGACGTACAGTCCGTCGAGGCGTTGCAGCCCTGGTTGGTGCCGCACCGGGCCGCACACGTTGCGCCGCCGCAGTCCGGGCCAGTCTCGTCTCCGTCTCTGACCCCGTTCATGCAGGTCTGCTGGCATGTGCCCGACGTACAACCCAGGCCCGAGACACAATCCGAGGTCGTGTTGCACGTCTTGCCACCACCGCACTTGTTGCCGCATACGCCGCCGCAATCGATGCCGACCTCATCCTGGTTTCGGACTCCGTCCGAGCACGTTCCCGAGACTCGACACGTGTAGCCAAGGCACGTCATGCCAGTGCGACAATCCGAGACCTGAAGGCATGATCGTGTCTCGGGGCAACCAAAGCACGAACCGCCGCAGTCTCTCGACGTTTCGTCGCCGTTGTGTACGCCGTCGCTGCACGACGGCGTGTCGGTGTTGATGCGTATGGCATAGCGGACCTCCTCATCACGGTAGTCTCTGTAGAGGCGCGCGCGCTTTTCACCAGGGCCGCTGTCCTTGTAACCAGAACCCTGAGGTTGCTGGACGAGGAAGGCGCTCCACTTGTCGTCGTACTCGCCCAGGTTCATGAAGTAGTCCGTGACGTCGACCAGACGAGCGGGCTGTTCGTCCAGGTACACCAGCAGCTTGGCGGGGTTGGCCGCGAGCGCGGCCTGGTTGTGGTCTCGGACCTCGGCGGGCGTGTAGAGGCCGGTGGTAATCCTCAAGAGGAGCTGCTTCCGGGTGCTCTCGGGGCATCGAATGCGGAGGGTCGCCGTGTCGCCAGGGTTCCTGGGCTCGGCGATCTGCTCGCCCGTGTCCGGCGAGTCGCACAACGCCGAGTCGACATACTGATAGGTGTACGCTTGCTGAGAGAGCTGGTAGCTCAGCGTTCCAGGCACGAGAGATATGTTGAAGGCGCGGTTGACGCCGTCGAGCTTGACGGTACCGAAGAAGCTGTCGCTGCTGGGGAGGCGATCGAACTCGATGAAGACGGGGTACATCAAGCGGCACTGACCGTTGACGCAGTTCTCGTTGGAGCAATCCTGAGCCTCCGAGCAACCAGGGGCGTCGGCGCCTGCGATCGCGGTGCACGTGCCGCAGACGTCACCGCCACAGTCGACGTCGGTCTCACCGGGGCTCTGAGTTCCGCTGTTGCACATCGGGTCACGCGTGACGCAAATGTTGGCTTCGCAGAAGCCCGTGGCGCAGTCACCATCCTTGACGCAGGCCTTGTTCTCGACGCACGTGGCGCCGCACGAGCCACCGCAGTCGGTGTCGGTCTCCGAGGCGTCCTTGCTGCCGTTTCGGCAGATCGCGGCGTCGGCGGGATCGGTCTCGAGCGTGACCTGCGAGTCGTCCGGGTCCACGATCGCTTTCGAACTCTCACCGTTCGACGTGTACGAGAAGTCATTGGAGCTGGGCTCCTCACCCCTCTTCTTCGTGGAGGTCTCGATGTCGACATCGGTGCCCGCAGGCAAGCCCGAGACGTCCACGTCGATCGTACCGTCGTCATTCCTGGTCACGGTGACGTCGACGCCGCCAGCGTCCGAGCCATCGATGGTCACTGAGACCGTGGTCGTCGTACCCGACTGGGCGTCGTACTGGGTCGTCGAGATCGTGACGCCCTCCGCGTTCAGGT
Organism: uncultured Myxococcales bacterium; assembly: GCA_913058025.1. Lineage (GTDB taxonomy): Bacteria > Myxococcota_A > Bradymonadia > Bradymonadales > Bradymonadaceae > CAJXPN01. The sequence continues at coordinate 11,940 of CAJXPN010000021.1, forward strand.
TCGACGAGTACGTGACGTCACCGCCCTCGAAGGTCACGGAGTCGCCAGCCTGCGGGCTCGCGCTCGTGACCGTGGACGACGTGCCGTTGTTGTAGTTTTGGATGGAGGTCCCCGTACCCTCCTCATTGGTCGACGTGCTGCCCTCCGACTTGTTCGTCACGATGACCGTGTTCTTGGACTTCAGGCCCTTGTTCAAGGTCGCCTGGTTGACGATGGAGACGGCCGTGCCGCACAGCGGACACCTCGAGAAGGCAGGGGAGACCCAGTCCCCCTCCGCCTCCAGGACCTCGCCGTCGCGAATGCCCGTCTCCTCACCGTCGTCGTTGCTCGCCACGATCGTGACGCCCGAGTAGCTCTGACTGGTGTACTCCGAGCCCTCCGCGAAGGGCGCCGGGAGCACGCCCTGGCGGCTCTCGATCGAGGCGAAGTAGAGGTGGTTGGGACGCTCGGCCGTCGACTCGTAGACGATCGGTGTACCGTCCACGCCACCGACCTCGTAGCGCCACGTGTTGGCCTCGGGGTGGACCTCGAGGAGCTTCTCACGTTGTGGGAAGTTGTTGTCGTAGACGCGCAGCCAGAACGTATCTTCGCGTTCGTTGTCCTTGAAGTACCCGATGGGGGTGAGCGCGTGACCTCGCGCGAAACCGGTCTCGGTGCGTTGCGCGATCGCGAGCCTGTAGTGCCTCTCACTCGAGGGCGAGAGCGCGCTGGCGAGGAAGGGCATGACGTTGGAGGCCTGGTGACGTACGTCCTCGCGCTCGGCGGTGGGCACGGCCTGAGTCGCTGCCCAGTACGCCAGCTCCTCCTGGAGCGCGACGTTCCCCGTGAGCCGGAGCTCTGCGACCGTCGGCGCGCCGAACTCCTCTGGCGAGAGCGCGCCGGACGAGAAGACCAGCGAGAGCATCGCGAAGCCCTCGCTGCGGCCCTGATCCAGCGTACGGTTCGTCCCGTCCATCCAGAGGCGTGCCTGAGGGATGAGTTCGCAGGGGTCGACGTCTGCCTGACAGACCGCATCCGCCCCGAACATGCGTTCCATGACCCTGGGGTTGATCGGGGTCGCGAGACCCTCACCGCCGAAGTTCGCGAACGAGAACGCCTCGTTTACGAAATCGAACCCTGAGTACACCTGGTCAGGCACACTCTCGACGGGAGGCAAGGTCTCCTGGCCACACGAAGAACACGAAGCCAAGAAGGCCGTGCTCGACATGAGCCATGCGCACATGACGTTCCTGGTGAACGACATACGAACACTCCTGTGTCGGTTGTGACCCATCACTGATGGCGTGATGAGCAACAATTCAAGTGCATGCGTTGGTCGGCGCATGTGTCATACGAAATGAGGTGAATCTTCCAGCAGATTATCAGAGCGTTTCCACCGACACAAACACGTGTCCGTGTTGGCCCACATGCGCCGAGCGGAGCGCCACTCCTACTCGCCGGCATCAGCGCATACGTCACGAGATCTCAAGGAGACGCGCACGGCCACCACACGAAGAACATACCCGGTCCGATGTCACCACTCGCCATAGTTGCGAACGCAACATGCAGACAGATACGGAGTGGACACTCCCAACCCGTGCCCAATATGGTTGGTGTCACTATTCTCCACACACATTTTACCATGAGGTTGTGCCCGAGAACCCTCCCGGCCTCACAAGGTCGAGGTTCGGAATCTTCGGACACATCCCAGAGACATCTGGAGCAGACGACGTGAGCAAGACGATCGTGGTGACCGGCGGAACGGGAGGGATCGGTTACTTCACGGCGCGTGAGCTGGCCCGTCAGGGTCACGAGGTAGTCGTGACAGGCCGGAACCTGGAGCGCGGCAAGGCCGCCGTCGAGAGGCTGCGCGCGGAGTCGAACAGCGAGCGGGTGCACCTGGCGATGGGGGATCTCTCGGCGCGCGAGGAGCTCGAGGCGCTCGCCGTCGACCTCCTCGCGCGGTTCCCGAGCATCGACGTGCTGATCAACAACGCGGGGTACCTGGCGACCGAGCTCGAGTACACGAGCGAGGGCGTCGAGATGGACTTCGCGGTGAACGTTGTGGCGCCGTGGGCGTTCACGCGGGCGCTGATGCCCTCGCTCGAGCGCGCCGAGGGCGCGCGCGTGCTCAACATCACGGGCGGCATGCACAACGACGACCTGGACGTCGACAACCTCCAGGCAGAGAAGGGGTTCGTGGGCCTGCTGACCTACTCCCACAGCAAGCGGGCGATGGAGGCGATGAGCGTGGCGCAGGCGCCCGAGCTCGCCGAGCGCGGCGTGAACCTGAACATCGTGTATCCGGGCGCGGCGTCCACGGCGATGACGCAGGGGATGAACAAGGAGTCGCTGCCGCCGATGCTCCGGTTCGCGTGGCCGCTGTTCTCGCGCTTCATGCAGCGAGAGGACGGCGGGAAGTCGGCGGAGAAGGCGTCGCGCTCGAGCGTGTGGGCGGCGACGGCGGCCGAGCTCGAGGGCGTATCGGGGCGCTACTACGACACGAAGTGTCGGCCGGCGAAGCTCAGGCCGAGCGTGCTGGACGCGTCGAACCAGGAGCTGTCTCTTATACACATCTGACGCTGCCGACGATCTACTCTGT
>CAJXPN010000022.1 GCA_913058025.1 uncultured Myxococcales bacterium
TCTACACAGAGTAGATCGTCGGCAGCGTCAGATGTGTATAAGAGACAGAGCGAGGGCTCCTCGTCACCGGCGGCCTCTCCTTCGGGCAGGCCTACGGCGTCGTCGAGACGCACCGGCCTCAGATCGCCTACTGCTACGACAAACGCGTACTCACCCGCGGCGCCTTCTCCGGCGAGCTCATCCTCACGCTCAGCGTCGCCCCTGACGGTGCCGTCTCCAAGGTCGACACCATGAGCTCCTCGGTCGATGACGCAGAGACCCTCATCTGCGTCAAAGAGCTCGCGCGCCTCTGGCGCTTCCCCGCCGCCGCCAAGGCCTCCCGCCTCTCCTACCGCGCCGAGCTCGGCGCTCCCTGAGCGCTCGCGACATCACGACACATCGGACAGACTGCATGGCGAGGACTCGATCGAGTCCTCGCCATGTTTCACGTGAAACACCTCACGATCAGTGCGAGCCAGACACACGACCCTCACCATGAGCGACCCTTGAACGCCAACGCCCCCAGACTCCTGCTCATCGCCTACGTCGCCTCCGCCGCGACGCTCTCCTGCTCCACCCCGACGCCCCAAAACGCCGAGGCATCTCCCACAGAGACACGGCCAACCTCGGGCGCGACCTCCTCGTCCGGGGCGGACACCTCGACCGGCGAAGATCCAGAGGACGACGGTCTGCTGCCCGACGGCGAGCCGCTCATGGACCCCGAGCAGCGGCGCGCGCTCCTCGCGTACGGCCTGCTCGGCGACGTCCACGTCGACTGCCTCGACGACGAGCGCTGCATTACGTCCGGAGAGTGCGGCAAGAGCCCTTACGACACGGAGTGCTACGCGTTCGCCGACGACTGCTCGGCGACCGCCGCCTGCGCCCTCATCGGAGCCTGCGCTCAGGTCGACGAGGTCAACGCCTACAGCGGCGCCGGCACAGGCGCCTGCCTGCCGACGGAGGACGCACACTGCCGCGCCTCCCTCGCCTGCTCGAGCGAGGGCAAGTGCGTCGCGGTCTCGCACTGGGACCGCTTCTCCTGCGACGCCCGCCTCGACGCCGATTGCGCAGCCTCCGACGCCTGCGTGGCCGACGGCGAGTGCACGGCCTTCGAGGGCGCCTGCGTCACCGAGGTCGCCGCCAACGCAGCGTGCGCCGAGCGCCCCGCGTGCGCGAACGACGGGATCGACTGCCAACCCATAGACGGCCGCTGCCGCAACCCGACCGGCTTCGACTGCTCCAAGACCAGCGCCTGCGCAGGTGGGGGGCGCTGCGCCTCGACCGTCGAGGACGCCGGCGGCGGCCCCTTCGTCGCCTGCCACCACTCCGTCGATTACTGCGAGGCGCGGCCCGAATGCGCCGAGCGCGGCATCTGCGGCGTCACCATCTCGAGCGACCACGGCAACGGCGACTACAAGGGCGGCTGCATGCTCGAGGGCCCCACGGGCTGTGACGAGGACTACACCTGGAGCGCGTGCGCCAAGACCGAGGCGGGCTGCGCGGCGTCCGCGCGCTGCGCCTCCCACGGAGACTGCTCCGCGGCCAGCCCCAGCTCCTACTGCCACCCCTCCGAGGACATCCACTGCCGAGCCTCCGAGAACTGCGCCAAGCACGGCTTCTGCGCGGCCGCCGACGAGTCCAGCTACATGGTCTGCTCGAACTGAACCTCGCCGTATCGCGGAGCCCTGCCCAACCACGACGCCTTTGCTGGAGAGATGAATGAAGACGATGGAGAGGACGACGCGGACGCTCGCCCTGGTGACGCTGGCAGGGACGCTCTCGGCCTGCGCGGCTCAGAAAGCTGGCGAGGCGAACCTGGCGCGGGACGACGCGCCGACGGCGACGTCGGATGGCACCGAAGTCGAGCAAACCGACGCAGTCGACATGGCCAAGAAAAAGCTCGCGTCGTCGCAATCACCGTACGCGTCCTGGCCCGCCAAGGACCACTTCATCACGCGCTGGAAGGTCTCCGACAACCACGACGGCTTGCTCGTGATCCCCGCCGCCTCGAGGACCGGGTTCGACTACGACGTGGACTGGGACAACGACGGGGTCTTCGACGAGCTCGGGGTCACGTGGTCGGCCCACCACTATTACGGCGGCGAGGCCGAGGTCACCGTCGCGATCCGAGGCACGTTCCCTCACATGATGTTCATCCCTTCGGAGGCCTGTGAGCTCCACATGGAGGCCGAAGAGGCCGTGTGGCCCTTCCCCGATGACCTCATCGCCTCCGACAAGCTCAACTGCAACCCCTCGAGCCTCGAAGCCGTCGAGCAATGGGGCGCCATCGAGTGGCGCTCGACGTACGCCATGTTCCGTTGGGTGAACCTGCAGAGCTTGCCCCAGGACGCGCCCGATCTGTCCAACGTCGAGGACATGAGCTTCATGTTCGAAGACGCCACGTACTCGGGCTCGGCGCTCGACGCGTGGGACGTCTCCAACGTGAAGAAGATGGACGGGATCTTCGCGAGGACCAAGGGAATGACGGCCAAGCCGAGCTGGTGGGTCGCGAGTGACGCCAAAGGCCTCGACGACGAGACACCTTAGACAAAAACGTTCAAAAACAATGACATGCAAAACCAAACCACGTTCGGCATGCTCAAAAAGGTGGTCCGCCTTCGTGACACACCTGGCGGCTCCGACCCTGCTCGAGCTTCTACGGCCGCCTCTCACCCCCCAGCTCGAGCCCCAGCTCGATCCATACTGCAATGCTCCGCAACCCGCTGGTCCCGCTAGCCTTTCGTCTCAACCAGACACGCGCAGGAGATGATCGCGCGGCTGCGCGTGTGGTGGTAGGTTTCTGAGGATGTTGGCGTATTCATTTTGCACGCTTTCGGGCGGACTCTCTTCAAGAGGTGAGCATGGTTCGTGTCGATCGACTCCTTGAGTTCCTGGCGATCGTGGAGGAGGGGAGCATCGCGGCGGCCGCGGCGCGTGTAGGGATGACCCGCTCGACCTTGAGCCGGCACCTCTCGGCACTCGAGGAGGAGGCAGGGGCGAAGTTGTTGCATCGCGGCCCAAACAGCGTGCGCGTGACGCTGGTCGGGGAGCTGATGGCGGAGCGCGCGCGTCGTATCTCACGAGAGGCCGAGGACGCGTGGTACGCGGTGCGCGCCCTCTCGGATAGCCCCAGCGGACCGCTCCACGTCTCGACGCCGCCCACGGAGCTCTTCCAGGAGCTCCTGGTGGCGTTCGCCGTGGCTTACCCACAGGTGCGCGTGTTGGTGAGCGCGTCGCATCGCCACGTCGACCTGCACCGGGAGAGGGTCGACGTGGCGCTTCGCTTCGGAGAGCTGCGCGACGAGTCGTTGATCGCCCGTCGCCTGGGAGAGACCCGGAGCACTCTGGTGGCATCCCCGGCGTACCTACGCGAGCGGGGTCGCCCCGAGTCCCCTGCCGAGCTGCGAAGGCACCGATGTGTCGTAGGCTACGGGCAGTCCGGCGCGCCCGGGTTCGAGTGGCCGTTGCGCTCGGGTGGTCGATTGAGCGTCGAGGCACACTTCGCATGCGAAGGCCTTATGGCGGGGCTGCGCGCGGCCATTGCGGGCGTGGGCATCGCGCTGCTGCCCGAGGGGCTCACGTCCGCCCACCGCGACGCCGGGCTGCTTGAGTTCGTGCTCGAGGACGTCGTCGGCATGAACGTCGTCGGCCAGCTCGTCTACCTCGAACGTCGGCTCCTCCTCTCCTCCGCGCGTGCGTTCATCGATTTCACCGTCGACTACTTCGAACACCACCCAGAGCTTCAACCCACGCTCATCCCGGCGATATTTCCCTAGCGTGTCCATTGTGCACGCTCGGCGTTCACAATGAGATCTGGTCGCCTCGAGGCTCAGCTCCTATCTCTTTCATGGACGCAATGGAAGATGAGCGAAGACAACGAGGAGGCATCCATGGGTGTCAGAATGAGCAAGAACGTGATCGTGGCGGTGTTGATTTGTGCGGCTCCGATGCAGGCGTGGGCCGCGGAAGACGAGGCCGGGCCTACGGTCGACATCTCGACGAACCTGCTGGCGCCGCTGGCGGGCGCCATCGCACTGGGGATCGACGTTTCCCCCACCAAACACATCAGTATCGAGGCCCTGGTCGGCACGGGGACCGGACAGACTCCCGGGACAGGAGGCGCGTGGTCGTATGACTGGGTCCCGGCAAACCTGATCGGCAAGTACTACCTGTTCCCCACCAAGGGGGGCGATGGCTTCTTCGTGCAGGCGTTCCTTCGCTACGGGCGGCGCTCGTTCAACTGGGTCGGAGATGATCAAGGCTTCGACCCGGACCACGCGGCCTTTCGCGTAGGTGGCGGCGCGGGCCTGGGGTTCAAGCACGTCTTCGACTTCGGGCTCGTGCTCGAAGCGCACCTGGGGTTGGGCTATGAGGCCTTTCGCGACACCCAATTCGATACGCCTGGCTCCAGCGCTCAGGTCTCCCTCGCCGAGTGGGACCCGCTCCTGCAACTCGGAAAGCTAGGTGTGGGCTATCGGTTCTGAGTGGCCGCCGAACGCGCCGCCACCGATGAAGGCGAACCACCTCAAAAACAGCTCGCGAGGACCCATCGAGGCGTCGAAGAGTCCGCATACGGATGCCCCGAACGAAGAGAGCCGGGCCACCCGTCGAGGGTGACCCGGCTCTCTTTGAAAGGATCCCGCGAACTCAGGGAGTGGCGGGCTGGTCGCGCTGGATCCAGTGGCGGATGCGAGACTCCTCGCGCTCCTCGAAGTCACGCAGGCGGCGCAGCACGAGCTTCTCGTTGCTGATGGCGGCCTCGAGCGTGTGGTCGATCATCTGGATGAGCTCGTAGGCCTGGAACGAGGTCTGGAAGCCGACGCCGGGGTGGTCCGGGTCCTCCCCGATCTCGAGCCGCTCCTGCTCGATGAGCGTCTCCATGAGGTGCTTGAGCGCGTCGGTGCGCTGGTTGCGCGGCGCGAGCTCGACGGCGAGCAGCACCTCCTTCTTGACCAGGTCCACGAAGTCGAGCACCTGCATGTAGTCCTCGCCGACCCACTTCATGATGTCGACGAGCATGCGCATGGCGTCCTTCTCTCGCCCGAGGTCCATGAGCGCGCGCGCGGCGGCGCAGTGCAGGACCGCGAAGTAGAGCCGGCTGGAGTCCCTGGAGCGCGGCTCCTTGGGGAGCGCCTTGACGAACTCCTCGAACTGCTGGACCGGGCGCTGCTCCTTGTCCCACTTGAGCTTACGCAGCGTCTCGACCATCTCCAGGATGAGCCTGGCGACCGTCTCGAGCGAGGGTGAGTTCGACTCGGTCATGTCCTTGGTCGCGAGCTGGATGCCTCGCGCCACGAGCTCGTTGACCTTCTTCTCCTCGCCCTTCTTGTGGGACTGCTTCAGGCCCTTGACGACCTTGTTCATCTCGTCGGGCAGGTCGCGCGACGAGAAGAACGAGCGGGTGTCCACGGCGAGGAACTCGGCGACGTTGGTCTGACCGACGCGCGCCTCGAGCGACTCCTGGGTCTTGCGCAGCTCGTCCTTCTCGTAGGACTGGAGCTGCGCGAACAGGAGCTCGTAGGCGGCCTTGGCGTCCTCCGCGCGCGCCGGCTCGACGCGCTGGTAGACGAGCCACGCGTTGAGCGCGACCCAGACGTGCCAGCGCTCGGGCGCCTTGCCTCCGTCGGAGCGACCGCCACCGGTCGGGGCGAAGAAGTCGCGCAGGCGCTGATGCCAGGCGCGCTGCTCGTCGGGGCTCGACTCGCCGTCGAGGTCCTGCTCCATCGCGTGGAGCGACCTCTCGATGAGGTCACGGGCGCGTGAGGAGAGCCCCATGCCCGCGAAGATGCGCGCGAGCGAGGCGAGCGACGCCTCGCGGATCTTGAACGTCTGGAGTTGGCCCAGCGCGTTCTCGATCGCCTCGACGTTCTGGAGGACGTAGCTCGCATCCGAGCCATCCTCCATGTCGTCCTCGTCGACCTCGAGGTCGGGGTCCTTGAGGATGCGCTCGCGGATGAACGTCGGGACGTCGTTGGTCTCGAGGCCCTTCTTGTTGAGCTGATCCAGGATCGCCTCGCGGACCTCCTCCTGGGCGCGCACGTCCTGGGTGCGCGTGAGGATCTCGCGCCAGGCGAGCCAGCGGACCTTCTTGCCGAGGCGCGTCTCGACGCCGCGCAGCTTCCCCGCGGCCTGCATGATGTAGGCGATGTCGCCGCCATCGGCCTGGAGCTTCTCGAGCAGGTCGGCGACCACGGCGAGCTCCTCGGGCTCACCGCCCGCGGAGTTGAGCGCGGTGATGAACCCGGGTGAGAACGTCGTCGCCTCCGGGTTGTTGGTCTCCTCGCCGTCGGGGAAGGTCTCGGACCACATCCCCTCGACGGCGCAGACCGACGCCTCTAGCCACTTGCCTCGGCGGTGCTTGACCTCGAGCAGCTCCTGCCAGAGCTCCACGCGCGGCCCCTGGCGCACGATGTCACGCTCGATGTCGGTCTCGATGAGCTCGAGCTCGGTCGGCGTCGCGGGCTGATTCTCCTGGACCACCACGCCGTCGCTGTCCGAGACGCTACGCTCGGCCATGCGGCGCTGACGCTGCGCGGCGCGCTGGGCGCGCCGCTGACCGCGCGTCCCAGGCTTGGGCTTGGGCGTCTTGGGCTTGGAGACCTTGCGCTCCTCGCCGCCGTCGCGGCCCATCCCGGGGCGAGAGGGCGAGGTCTTGTAGACGTCCAGGTCGAACACGCTTCGGCCGAGCGCGCTCTGGAGCGCCTCCTCGTCGAAGTGTACGACGTGGTCGACGAAGTGCGCGAACGGCTCGAACGAGGACTTGCGGACCTTGATCTGGCGCGCCTTGATGAGGTCGCCGCCGCTCACGTCCTCGCCCGCGTCGGGCACGACGAACGTGAGCGTCGCGGGCGTCAGATTGAACAGTCGCTTGTACTGGTCGCGGCGCAGCTGTGGCTCGAGCACGAGCCCGATCGGCATGTACAGGTTGTCGAAGCCCTTGTAGCGGGCGAACCCTCGGCCGCCGAGCTCGACGAGCATGATGCCGTCGCCGCGGTGCTTCTCGCGCACGAAGTACCAGCGCTTGTCACCGTCGGTCTGGACGCTGATCTCGAGCTTGTCCAGGTCCGCCTCGTCGCTCAGCGCGAGGAAGTCCTCGAGCTTGTCGCGGTCGCGCTCGTGGAGCAGCAGCGTCTCGATGTCCGCGGGTTCGTGGCGAGGCGAGAGCTTGAGCGAGATCTCGAAGTGCTCGATGTCCGCGTCGATCTGGTTCCACTCGTCCTCGGCCTCCAGCGTCACGGTGAAGTCGGTGAGCTCGTAGATGCTCTCCCACTCCGGCTTGGCGACGTGACGGCGGCGCTCGTTGGCGGGGAAGAACACCCACCGGTCGGTCTGCTCGGACCACGCGCGGCGCCAGAGGTCGGCGAGCGGGTGCTCGTGGCGCCACTGGACGTACAACCCGGGACCCTCGGTCATCGGGTAGAACATCTCGATCGCGCCGGGCTCCTGCTCCTCACACCACGCGAGCAGGTAGTAGGAGGGAGACTCGATGCGCACGAGCAGCGGCGAGTCTTCGCCGTCGGTCACGCGCGAGATCTGCACCCTGTCGTTGTTCAGGTACAGGCTGCGGCGCACGATCTCGGGCATCATCGACTCGTCGTCGAGCCAGAAGATCACCGGGATACCGTGCTCGGCCTCGTGCCTCCAGGGCAGCGGCTCGATCAACTCGACGAGGTTCGGAGAGCTCTCGAAGCCGAAGACCTCGAGCGGCTGCTTCTCCCCCTCGCTGTCGTAGACGAAGAGGTCGGGGCCCTCGACGGCCACGCGGATCTCGTGGCCGATCGTCTCCGGGATCGGGTGATCCAGCCCCGACTTGGGCACACCCGTCACGATCAGCGCGCGCCGCGCCTTCGACTCCGGGTGGCGCACACGGTACGCCGTGAACTGCCCCTGCGCCGACCTCTTGGGTCCCACCCCGACCTTGAACAGGTCGGAGAGCGCGCGCACGTCTTCGATCAGGTATGCGTATATCATCAGTCTCCGCCGCTCCCCTGCGTCTGCCCCTCACGCGCCGGACCGTCCGTGACCTGCTCCCGCTTCGCGGGCTCAGGCTGCACGCGCCCAATCTTGACCTGACCCAGATCGGACGGGTCCAGGATGCCCTGGCCGAGCAGGCGCTCGACGATGTCGGCGTGGTCCTGCTCGTGCTCGAACGGGAGCGCATCGTCCTCCGACTCGTAGTCGATGTAGATGTCTCTCTTCCCGGTCTTCGGGTTCGACACCAACCGGATCTTCACCTCTGCCATTCTCGCGCTCCTGTCGTCTCGCGCCTGCCCTGAAGACCCCTCTGGGGTGCGTCGGTACAGCCGCCGTCATGTCGTCGCGGGTCACGTCGCGGGGGCCTCTGGAGGCCCCCGCGACGCGCCCTCGCAGCGTCTTCTTCTAACACATCTCAGTCGGCCTCGGGCGCCGTCTTCTTCGGCCCGATCTTGAACTCCTTGCCGTCGAAGATCTCCTTGATCTCCTCGAGACCGATGGTCTTCTTCTCGTGCAAGGTCGCCACGATCTTGCCGTGATGCTCGGCGTACTGGTTGAGCGTCTCACGGCAGCGCTTGCGCTGCTTCTCCAGGATCTCGTAGACCTCGGAGTCCACGCGCGCGGCCGTCGACTCGGCGATGTCGCGGCGCTTGAGCGCGCGCACGACCTCGTTGGTCACCTGCTCCTGCGAGCGGTAGACGCGCACGCCGAGCTCGTCGCTCATGCCCAGCTCCTCGACCATCAGGCTGGCGACCGAGGTCGCCTGGTGAAGGTCGTTGGTGCAGCCGGTCGTGATCTCGCCCAGGAAGATGTCCTCGGCCTCACGCCCGCCCAGCGCCACGCAGATGTTGTCGAGCAGCTCGGACTGGCTGAGCATGTGCTGGTTGCGCGCCATCGCGTGCAGCACGTACCCGAGCGCGGCCTCGTGCTCGCTCTGGATCGTCACCCGCTCGACCGTCGGGCAGTGCGGCAGCACGTACGCCAGGAGCGCGTGCCCCGCCTCGTGCACGGCCACGATGTGGGCCTCCTCCTCGTTGAGCTTGCGCATCTTGGGCTTGCGCCTGCCGATCGCCAGCTCCACGTCCTCCTTGTTGACCTCCATCTCGAGCGAGCCGCGGCGCAGGTGCTCACGCTTGAGCGCGCGCAACATCGCGTAGATGTGGTCGCCCGAGAAGCGGATGCCGCGCGACGCGTCGGCGAACCCTCCCGTCTCCTGGACCGCGTACTCGACGACGTCCTCGGCCATGTTGAGGCCGAACTTCTTCAGGTAGATCTCGATGATCGCCTTGCGGTCGTCCTTGTCCGGGTAGGGGATGTTGATCGAGAGCTCGAAGCGGCCCGGGCGCATCAGCGCAGGGTCGAGCGACTCCTCGAAGTTCGTCGTGCCCACGACGAACACCAGCTCCTCCTTGCGGAAGCCGTCCATCTCCGTGAGTAGCTGGTTGACCATCGAGTGCTCCACGCCGCTGCCCGTGTAGGTGCCGCGGGCAGACGCGAACGAGTCGAGCTCGTCGAAGATGATGATCGAGGGCGCAGACTTTCGCGCCTGCGCGAACACGCGGCGGAGGTTCTCCTCCGACTCGCCCACCCACTTCGACTTCAGCTCCGGACCCGACACGATGCTCACCGTCGCGTTGAGCGCGGTCGCGATCGCCTTGGCGAAGAACGTCTTACCCGTACCCGGCGGGCCCCAGAAGATCATGCCCTTGGGCACGATCTCCTCGATCGACTTCACGTGGTCGGCGCTCTCGCTCCCCTCCTTCATCAGGAGCAGGTCGAGGATCTCGGTCTGGATCTTCTCCTTGACCTTGGTGTAACCGCCGATCTCGGTGTGCAGGTCCACGCGCGGGACCTCCAGGTCACCGATGAGCGTGAGCTTGCGGATGTCCCGGTAGATCGCATCGACGGAGCCCGCCGCCGCGGGATCGAAGTCCACCCTCGACTCGAGCTGCGCGAGCACCTGCCTGGCGCGCACGGCGTTCAGCCCTGACAGGTACTTGTAGAGCTTGTACGGGTTGAACGTCTCGACGCCGAACTTGCGCGCCTCGCGCTGTAAGATGAGCCCCGGGAGCTTGTCACGGGCGATGCCCATGATGTCGTACTTCACCGCGAAGACCTTCTCGATCACCGACGGGATCTCGAAGCCCGGATCACAGAACCCCAGGAACACGAGGTCCGGGTTCTCGTACATGATCGCGGCCGCCTCGCGCGCCTCCATCCCCAGCGAGCTGCGCGTCGTCGTCGTCAGAATGTCCAGGTGCGTGATCGCCAGGACGCCGTCGTCGCGCGCGCCGTAGATCGCCTCGCGAAGCTCGTCGAGCAGGCGCTGCGTCAGCGTCGCGTTCGACTGCATCGGGTTCTCGGGGTCCGGCGCGCGAGGGTGCCCGGAGAGCAACCTGAGCCTGGGACCGCCCGAGGTCTTGAAGCGCTTGCGGAGCGCCTTGTAGAGATAGTTCGAGAGCTGCTTGTCGCACTCGATGAGCACCGACAGACGGCTGCGCAGCTTCTCCTCGATCCAGTCGAGGTCCTCTCGGTACACCACCTCGACCGCTTCGTCGTACGTCAGGTGCGAGGGCAATGAATCGATGGGTATGTTCAGCGAATCCGACACGATGCTTCACTCCGCATCTCGGCCCTCAGACGGGCCGAGCATAAAACGCCCGCTCACGCGGTGCGACATCACAGCGCGCCCCCGGCCACGCCCCCCTGGGGACGCCGCCGGGCACGCGCCTTGGCGTGCGCTCGGGCCGAGCCCTCATGGGCTCGGCCCGAGCGCTCCGCGCGCTCTTCGAACCAACACTCTGACCGCAGCTCAGATCTCGACCTTGATCACGAGCTCGTACTCGCCGTTCTCGTTCACGCCCTCATGCTGCTCGATGACCTCGCCCATACGACCCGCCTTGCGCTTGAGCGCCTCAGCGTAGACGTCCTGGAGCGTGTGGTTCATCTCCTCGATGCGCTCACGCTCGCCGTCGGCGAGCTGCTGAGTGACCTTGCGCTGGGTCTCCTTGCGGCCGCGCTCGACGAGCGCGTCCGCCTGCGTGCGGGCGCTGCCCTCGGCCTGGCGCCTGGCCGACTGGCGCGACTCCGCGTCGCCCCACGCGTCGACCTTGCCCTTGACCTCCGACTCCGACGCGAGCTCGGTCGACACCTCGAGCGTCTCCAGGTCCACGGTGATCGTCTCACCGCCATCCTGCTCACGCACGAGCTTGCCATCCTCATCCTCCTCGAAGCCGCGGGCGACGAGCTGCTCGCGCAGCAGGTCCCTCATCTCCTCCTCAGGGAGAATGTCCCGCAGGTCGAGCTGGTGGATCGTCTTGTCGTCTGCGGAGACGACCTCGGCGACCTCCAGCGATACCCTGTATGAAAGACTCATCTTCTCCCTCTCCTCTCTTGCGCGCGGCGGATGCCGCGCGCTTGTGTTTCGCTCGCCACGTGGGCCGCCCGTTCAGGCCACCCTCGCGCGACTCCTCACGAAATGACCGCGTTGAGTTGATTCGACAGCGACCTCGCGCGGTCCGCCGTGGGGTTGAAGTCCCACGACTCGTACGCGCTCATGAACACCCTGTCTGGCGCCTCGCGGTCCACCGGATGCACCGCGCGCGCCTCCTGATACTCCTCGAACAGCTCCCAACCCACGTGCATCGCCCGACCCCAGGTCCTCATGTACGTGTCTCGGTCGACGAACCTCAGATCCCGGGCGACCCTGTTGAACTCGCCCAGCGCCATCTCCTCGGCGTCCTCCCTCCTGAAGTGCTCCATGAAGAACAACATCAGCGGGATGAGCAGATCACGACGCTCCTCCTCTCGCGCTCGCTTCACAAGCGCCGTGAAGTACGTCTCCATTCCCTCGTTGAGCCGGTGGAACCGCTCGAGCGAGTCCCAGCGCGTCTCGAGCTCGCGGTTCCAGCACCTCGAGAGGTGCCCTCCGAGCCACGGAATCAACGCGTCCAGGTCCGGCTTCGCGATCCGCGCCATCGCCTCCTCGGGCTTGCGCCTGGCGTCCAGCCTCGCGACCTCGGTCAGCGGGTTGCGCGTCAGGAAGCCCCAGTAGTTGTTGTCGACCTCGAACGCCGCCGCCCTCACCTTAAGGAACGTCACGTGGTGCGCGAGCACGTCCCCGTTCCTCTTGAAGCTGATCCTCTTGGAGCGCGGGTACATCGACTGCGTGCTCTTGCCCGACTTCCCGGGCACCGACATCCCGCCCGCGTTGCAGACCGCGTTGTACGCGATCATCAACGTCTCCACCGACGGGTCGCCGAACTCGAGCTGGAGGTCGCTCCACACGCGGCTGTCGATCAGGCGCACGTTCTTGATCGGCTCCTCCTCGCCCGGGCGAGCCCACTCGAGCGCTCGCCAGCCGCCCTCACGGCACAGGAAGCCCAGCGACCCCCTCTTGACCACCTCGCCAAGCGCCTCGAGCACCTCCGAGGTCACGTACTCCGCCTTGCCCACCGGCATCATGTTCGCGCGCTTGATCCTCAGATCTCGGCGGCTGAACACGTCCACGGCGAACGGCAGGAACAGGAACGCACCCGTCTGATGGTGCTTGTCCGCCGCGCTCATGTTGCTCTGCTTCGTACTCAATGGATCACTCTCCAGCCGCTTTCTTGACGCGTATCGACGCCGCGCTCAACGCCACGATGCTCTCGTCCGGGAACCCGTTGATGGTCACCTCTCCGCCGACCATCCTCAGCTCGATCGTATTCGCGCCCGCCTTCCACGCGCCGCGCTCGTCCTTCATGTGCGCGTACCTGTCCGTCAGAAAGTGTACCCGCTGGTTCGATGAGCCAATCCATCTTCGATCGTTTACCAGTAGTTTCTGCACGAACGGGCCATCGATGAGCAGGTCCGTCTGCTCGAGCAGCGCGTCGTAGTCTTCCCGCTCGGCCCTCTTCAGGCGCTCGATCGTCTGGCCCGTGAAGATCATCACGCTCAGCCCCGCCTCGCGCACGCGCCCGGCGACCTTCGCCAGCGCGTCCGCCTGCCAGAACGGCTCGCCGCCGATGAACGTCACGCCCTCGATGCCCGGCGATGTGAGGATGTCGTCTGCGACCTCCTCCCATCCCTGTAGGCGCTCTTCTCGATCCTCGAGCATGTGTGGATTGCAACAACCCGGACAACGCAACGGACACCCCTGGACCCAGAGCGCGTACCTCGCGCCCGGGCCCTCGGCCTCCGTCCAACGGACGCGGTTCGCCACGTTCAACACATCGCCCCCCAGCAGCGTCGTGCCTTCGAATCCCATGTCCTTGCCTTGTTCGAGTCCCTGGAAAGTTAAACGACAAACCCGCCCGTCAGCAAGCGCATTCCCGCTCGCGATGCGATCGAAACGCCCTCCGCCCCCTTGAACTGTAGACCCTTCGGGCCGAGTATGGTCTCATGACACCCGAGGGCCTCACACTGCTGCCTTACAACACCACTTCACCGACCATGACCACCGCCGCCAAAGAACCTGATCCCCCCGCGTGGCGGGTCGAGACAGGACACAGACTCCGGAGGCTGCGCCTCGAGCGTGGACTCACTCTGCGCGCGCTCGCTGCAGACGCTCGAATGTACTGGATCGAACTCGACCGGTACGAACGCGCCATGCAGGAGCCCAACCTCGAGCGGCTCTACGCGCTCGCGGACATCCTCGACACCGACCTCCACTCCATCCTCCCGCCGACGCGCGCCGAGGACTGAACGGCGCCGTGTGGCGCTCAGGTGCGTTGGCGCAGAGCCGAACGGGCCCAGTCTCACCCCAACACGGTGAGGCCATCCGGGAGCGCCTCCCCACGGTGGGAGGGCACACCGTCCCACACGAACAACACGTTGTTGTTCTCGCGAGCGCGGCCCTTGAACCGGTTCGCCCTCATCTCCACGCCGTCCCCCACGGACACCCTCACCTGACCCGCCGGGCCCGTCATCATGCTCCCGGCGAACACCGCCGTGCAGCCCTTCGACGCGATGTTCCCCACGAACTCGCAGCCCGTCAGCTTGAGCACGCTCGGCTTGTGCGCCGCCGTCCCCTCACCCGCAACGGGGGCGGCGTCGAAGAACACGCCTCCTGCCGCGCCCTCCTCGGCCACGTTGTCCTGGAACACCGTCCCCTCACGCACCGACAACGACGCGTCCGACGACGACACGCCGCCCCCGTGCTCGGTCGCCCTGTTCGCGCGCAACAGCGTCCTCACCAACACCACCTCGGCGCCGCGGCTCAGCGAGATCGCGCCGCCCTCACCCTCCTCGCCCGTGCACGCGTTCAGCTCGAAGCTCGTCTGCTCGAGTTGCGCGCGGACCACACCGACCGCCGCCACGCCGCCGCCGCGCTCGATCGACTCGTTCTTCCTGAACGTCGCCCGCACCACCTTCAACATCCCCGGCGCCGCGGGCCACCCGGACGCGAACACCGCCCCGCCCGTCCTCGCCTTCATGCCCTTGATCTCGGTCTCGTCCTCGCCGCCGTCGACGATGACCTTCGAGCCCAGCGCCGCCACCGCCCCGCCTGCGTAC
>CAJXPN010000023.1 GCA_913058025.1 uncultured Myxococcales bacterium
GAGTAGATCGTCGGCAGCGTCAGATGTGTATAAGAGACAGCCGGCAGGTACTCCGACGGGTCGGCCATCTCAAGCACGTCGGGCAGCGTCGGCTCGTCCGCGATGTCCACGCCCACGAGCAGCGACTGCAACGCGCTCGTCGGGCTCACGACCCTCGCCCAGCCGCGCTGGCGCGACACCACGTAGTCCACGCCCGTCGCCGAGCGCTCCACCAGCTCGCGCACCTTCGACGCGTCCGTCACCAGCGGCGTCGCCTGCGACGGCGACGCCTTGAAGAACCCCGCCACGTTCACGTGACCCGTCGTCAGCGTCGTCGCCGACCGCACGATGTTGTCCGAGATCCCCTGCGACAACCCCATCAGGAGCACCAGCAGGAACGTCACCAGCGCAAGCGCCGACCCCAGGAACAGGGTCCGCCACTTCGCCTGCGTCAGATTCCTGAGCGCTATGAGCATCAACATCTTCATGCTTCAGTCCCTCCCTCGCATCGCCACAACGGGCTGAACCCTCATCGCCACGATCGCCGGATACAGCGTCGACACCACGCTCACCGCGAAGATCACCGCCACGGCGAACAGCAGGTTCCCCGTCGTGAACTCCGGGTACAGCCTCGGCCCCGCGAAGATGAACCGCACGATCTCGTTGTTCGCCGGCAAGCCGTACTGCCCGAGAAACAGGATGATCCCCGCGCCCAGCGCCGCCCCCGCGATCCCCGAGAGCGCGCCCAGCACGAACGTCTCGAACATGAACATCCACAGGATGAACCCGCGCTGCGCGCCCATCGCGCGCATCGTCCCGATCTCGGAGACCCGGTCCATCGTCGCCATCACCATCGAGTTGTTGATGATCACCAGCGCCACCAGGAAGATGATCGCGATGGCCACGTAGAGCACCAGCCGGATCACCACGATGAGCTGACCCACGAGCCCGGCGGCCTGCTGCCAATCCACCACCTTGAGCTTCATCCCCTCGCGCTCGAACATCGCCTCGAGCGACGCCTTCACCTGGGGCGCCCTCGCCCCGTCCTCCAACACGATCGCCGCGTTCAACGCCAGCCCCTTGTCCAACTCCGACTGTTCATAGGTCGCCTCGGCCACCCTCGCCACGCGCTCCGCGCGGCTCAGCGAGTCCTCCCCGTCGAACACCTCGAGCTCGTTCGCGCCGCCCTCCTCGAACGCCGCCTCCAGGTTCGCGTCGTCACCGAACAGCGCGTCCTCGACGCCCTCGCGCTCGACGTCCTCGACGCCCACCTCGTCCCGGATCGTCTCGAGCTCGGCGCGCTGCTCGTCGGTCATCCTCCCATAGAGCTCCCTGAACGTGAGCAGATCCATGATGTTGACCGTCCCGGCCAGGTCCGAGTCCTCGATGCCCTCGAACTGGAACGTCCCCCAGATCTTGACGTTCACCGCCTTGATGTACCCCCTCCGCGTGAACGACTGGAGCGACACGACGTCGCCCACGTTCACCCGGTAGAGGTCGATCTTGGGCGCGACGTTGGCGTAGAACCAGTCGTAGCGCTCGTAGAAGTTCGCGTCCGTCACGCTCAGGAACGCCTCGACCAGCGCCGCGAGGCCCGCGTCCGCCGGCGCCTGCTCGGCGGGCAGGTAGGCGCGCAGCTCGCGCTCGAGCTGCGCGGCCTCCTGCGGGTCGAGCTGGTAGAGCACGCGCTTGTACTGGCGCGACATCCTCGAGACGCGCGATGTCAGGTCCTCGTCCTCACCGATCGTGCGCCCCTCCTCCTCGATCTCGCGCTTCACCTTGTCCATCTGCCGCGCGATGCGGTGCTTCAAGGACCGCTCATGCACCCGGTTGCTCAGCAACACACCTCGCTTCATCGCCGGGATCTTCTGCCCCTTGGCGATCTTGAACCTGTCGAAGCTCTCCTCGAAGAGCTGCGGGTCCGTCCCGAGGTACCTCAGGAAGAACAGGCGGCCGTCTGCGGCCAGCGGCGCGAGCTTCGTCTCGAGCTCCATCAGCGCCGACGCAGGGTCCTCCTTGAACTCCCCCTCCCAGAACGCGTCCGTCTGGAACCTCGCGAGCGCCTCGCGGTCCGACTCGGCGCGCTCACGGTCTGCCAGGATCTCCTCGCGGTACGTGTAGTCCTTCTCCACGAGCTTCGCGATCTCCACGAGCTGCCCGCGGGCCGAGGCCTCGGCGCTCCCGTCGTCGCCCTCGCGCGCGAACCGGAGCGCGCTGATCGCCCTGTCGATGTCGTTCCCGCTCGTGCCCGTCGCCACCCCGATGCCCATCGGCACCACCGCCTGCACCCCGTCGACCTCGTCGAGGATCGACGCGCGCAGCGTCGAGAAGTCCTCGATCTCGCCGATGTCGGGCAGCGAAGCCGTCAAACCACCGAACAACGCCAGCTCGTCTCGACCCTCCGACGAGTACACCTGGAGGTGCCCCGCCAGCGACGACGTCACGACCTTCTCCATCGACGTCTCGACGCTGTCCAGCAGCGCCGTCCCCACCACCAGCAGCGCCGTCCCGAACAGGATGATCGAGCCGACGATCGTCGACTTCACCTTGTTGCTCGCGATGTTACGCAGCCCCAGCAGCGCCATCACCCTCGCCGCGTCAGATGTCCTCATTCCTGCTCCTCCGACCGGAGGAGGACGCCGTCGGTCGCCTCGATGACGTCCTCGAGGCCCGCGCCGTCGCGCACCACCTCACCGTCCACCAGGCGGATCACGCGCCGCGCGCGCTTCATCACCCTGGGGTCGTGCGTCGAGAAGATGAACGTCGTGCGCTCGGTCTCGTTGAGCTCGCTCATCAGGTCGATGATCGTGTTGCCCGTCACCGAGTCCAGGTTCGCCGTGGGCTCGTCGGCCAGCACGATCTTGGGCCGCGTCACGAGCGCCCTGGCGATCGCCACGCGCTGGCGCTGCCCACCCGAGAGCTCCGTGGGGCGCTGGCGAATCTGAGGCGTCAGCCCCACACGATCCACGATCTCCTCCACACGCTTCTTGCGCTCCGCAGGCCCCAGATCCCCCTGAAGCAGCAAGGGAAATTCGACGTTCTGGAACAGGTCGAGCACCGGCACGAGGTTGAAGCTCTGGAAGATGAACCCCAGCGTCCGCAGCCTCAGCTCCGTGAGCGCCGAGTCCTTCAGGTCGCTCGTGCGGTGCCCGTCGATCACCACGTCCCCGCGGGTCGGCACGTCCACGCAACCGATGAGGTTGAGCAGCGTCGTCTTCCCCGACCCCGACGGCCCCGCGATCGTCGTGAACTCACCGCGCGCGATCTCCAGATCGATCCCCCGCAGCGCCTTCACGACCTGCTTCCCCAACGGGTACTCCTTGATCACGCCCGTGATACGGACGATCGCCTCCGCTCCCTCATCTACCGCCGCGCTCGCCATTCTCTCGCTCCGTGGACAACAGACACACCTCGACCGGACAAACCTCCGCCCTCACCCACCACGCGTCAACGTGAAGAAGCGTGCGGCCCGACCGAACCTCCGCTCGGTACCCCCTGTATACATGGAACGCTCTGGACCCCCCGATGGGTGCGCCGGCTCTTCGCCAACGCGAGGCGCGCCCACCGCGTCACTCACCCAACGCGAACACCGACTCCTCATCCGGGTACTCGTCCACCTTCACCAAACGCTCGAGCACCACGTCGGCGTGCTCCATGCTCAACGCCGCGACCCTCTCATCCCTACCCTCGGCCTCGCCGAACCTCGCCGCGAGGAGCTTCATCAGGGCGCGGCGCCCCCACTCCGCGCGACCTTCCTCTCGACCTTCCTCTCGACCTTCCTCCAGGCCCGCCTCGCGGCCCTCTTGAATGAGCTCTCGCTCCCAGCGCTTCACCGTCTCTCTCAACATGACGACCTCCTCCGTGACCTCTCTCAACTGCTCATCCGACAGCATGACCTTGTCATGACCTCGGTCCAACACGTTCTCCATCCACACGATGAACAACTCTCCGAGCTCTCGATCGAGCGTGAAGATCTCCTTGAGCCGCTCCAACTTCTCCTCGAAATCGGCGCGCACGTTCACCCGCTCGAGCTCGAACAACAGCGCCGCAGGGCCGCCGACTTCTTCCAGAAGATCGACGCCCAATCGCCTCGTATCAAGCAGATAATACATGAGGTTAGGTTGGTAAGCCTCCAACATGGTGCCGGACTCGAGCTCGATCATCTCGAGGACCGACGTCTTCGCGTTCCAGGGCCTCGAGCCCGTGTGCAACACGATCGGCAACACGGGGGGGAGCTTGACCGTCGCCGCGCCTCCCTCGGCGGTCAATATCTGCTCATAGAGCAACGCCACGTAGCTCAGCACACGCGCCGCCATCTCGTGGTCGACCGACGACTGGAACTCGATCATCAGCATGAGATGGACCGCGCCGCCGCCCGCCCTCGGTATCCTCCAGATCATGTCCGATGCGCGCTTCTGCAAAGCGCGCGACCTGAACTCGACGTTCACTGGCGTCATCGCAGAGAACTCGAGGCTCTCCGCCAGGTCCTGTGACACGAACCCCTCCAACAACGCCTCGATCATGACCGGATGCGAGAAGAGCTTCTTGTACGCTCCATCGTAGTCCGCCTGTTCATCGCCCATTCCACGTCCTCCCTGATGGTGTGGTGACTCGACCCGCGAAGGCCTCCTCGGCGAGCTACCTCGCCGATCCTCGGCGAGTCCAGCACCAATCGGCGAGCACGTCTCGAGGACCCACAGGAGACACGAGGCATCTTCTGTGTGACACATCACCACACAGGATCATCGGATGCGGAGACGTCCACCGTCCGACTCATCGGCATCCCCACCGAACGCGAGGACCCCTTGAAACGTCGCACAGACTCACTGAACAGCGACCGCGCGCGGTGGCTCCGCGACGCGTTGATTCAGGACAACCGCGACCTCCTCGCGCGCGCCCCCGACGACACCGCCGGGAAGCTCCGGAAGATGGCGTCCTCCCCCTACACGTACTTCCGCGGCACCGCCGCCATCTTCTGGCGCGACGCGGTCGCGCCGGACCGCGAGACCCCCACGTCCTACGGCGCGCCGCCCGACCACCTCACGCTCCTGATCGGCGACCCGCACCCGGAAAACATCGGCTCCTTCCATGGAAAGGACGACAGAATCCACATTGAATTCAATGACTTCGACGCGTCCACGTACGGACCATACCACCTGGACGCGCGCCGCCTCGCGCTCGGGTTCTTCATGCTGGCAGCCTCCTCGAGAGACCTCCGAGGCGACGCCGCGCGCATCGCTGGTGCCGTCGCGCGTGGGTACGCCGACGAGATCCTCGCGCACGTCGCAGGCGACGCTCCGACCCTGTTCACGTTCGAGCGAGGTGAGGGTGAAGCGAAGGCGGGCGCCATCCTGGGAGACCTCATCAGGCGAGCCGAGCGCGACGGCGACGCCCGCGAGGAGCTCACCGAGTACGCGCCCGTCGACGGCGACGCCCGCGCGATGTTCTACGGAGAGTTGGCGGCGCCGGAGGTCGAGGGCGTCGTGCGTGACCACGTCGACCCCGTCACGTACGCCGAGCGAGACCTCATCGACGCCATCATGGTCACCTACGAGCAATCGCTCGTCGCATCGAACGACGTGTCCTCACGCGCGCTCCGCGTGAAGGGCACCTCTCGCCGGCTCGGCTCAGGCGTCTCGAGCTACCCCGTCCGCCGCTTCTACGTGCTCACCGAGGGCCTCACCGACGCGCTCGACGACGACCTCCTGCTCGAGCTCAAGGAGGCGCTCGACCCACCTCTGCTCAGCCTTCAGCCCGACCCAGACCACGCCAGCAACGCCGAGCGCGTCGTCCGCCACCAGCGCGCCCTCCAGGCCAGGCCAGATCAGGACCCGTGGCTGGGCTACGCCAGGGTCGACGACCTGAGCTTCAAGGTGCGCCACCGCACCAAGTACCAGAAGGGCATCGACGTCTCGCGCATCGTCCAGGAGGTCGCCGAGGGCGACTACGCCCTCGACGCCGTGCTCGAGCTCGCTACCCAGTCCGGCCACCTGCTCGCTGCGTCTCACGTGCGCGCGCCGACGTCTCGAGGAGAGCACGCGCTCCCCATGATCGCGGCGGCCATTGGAGACGACGCGGACGGATTCGTCACCGAGACGACCTCGTTCGCCACCTCGTACGGAGCCCAAACACTCAATGATTACGACATCCTACGCGACTACATCTCACACCACGGCGACGCGCTCGGGTTCCTCACGTCGCCACCGCTCGAGCCGTGATGCGCTGAGTGATGCACCATGGGAGGTGTTTCACGTGAAACACCTCCAACGACCTCACGACCCACAGTAACGACGGGTGAGGACCGTGAGAGGTGCCTGGGACGCCGTCGTGTGGCGAACGCGAGTGTGCGGTGAATAGAAGGACGGTCTACGTAGTACTCATACACAGACGCCTCCATCCACATAGCCTCCGCAGAAGTCCCCATGCACACCAAGACCGCCTCACTGCTCGCCTTCTCCATCCTCACTGCCTACGCCTCGGCCGCACACGCCGACCCCGCGTGCTTTGGTATGGACATCGAGCCCAAGACGCTCGCGACCCTCGGAGAGGTGGACGGCGAGGACGTGAAGGTCATGGCGATCAGCTGCTCGGGTATGGGGGACTACGTCGAGCGCAGCGCGTGGATCCAGATCGGTGGCGACGTCATCGACGTGATCCCCGACGCCGACAGCATGGGTACGAGCTCGTGGGGAGTGACCTCGGTCAAGCGGACGGACGGCGGCGCCTCGTTCGTCCTCTCCGAAGACGCCACGCCCTACTACAACTACTACGGCCCCAGCATCACCTCCTTCGAGCGTTGGAGCTTCGACTTCACGTCCCGGGAGGGCACGCTCGTCGAGAGCTCCAAAGACGACCCGCGTGAGAAGCAAATCAGGAAGCTCGTGCGGCGAGCGCGTCGGGGTGACGTCGAGGGCGCCTTCGGGTTCGTCGTCGACGAGTACGTCCTGAGCAACTGGGACCTCGACGCGACCCCGATCATGACCAGGCTCCTCGAGGGCGTCGACCACGCCGCCACGCGCGCGCACGGGAAGGGTGACGTCAAGCGCGCCGCCGAGATGGTCGAGGTCGCGCTCGCCGCGTTCTGGGAGGGCGGCGAGGAGGCCAGCGAGGGCAAGTTCTACTATGGTTGGGGAGAAAGCGCGGCGGAGAGCTGGTCGGTGGTCGTCTCCGAAGAGACGTCTCCCGCGTGGCTCTACGCCAACCTGGGCTACTACCTCACCGAGGGCGGCAAGCACACGCGCGCCGCCAAGCTGCTCCAGGCAGTCGTCGTCGTCTTCCCCGACCACACGCCCGCGTGGATCAACCTCGGCGACGCCCACGCCGCGCTCGGCGACGCCGCCGCAGCGCGCGAAGCCTACGCGCGCTACGCCGAGTCGCGGCGCGCCTCCGGCAAGAAGGTCCCCGCCCGGATCACCCGCGCGCTCGAGAAGGCGCCCTGAGCGGCAGGGGTGAGAAAGTTCGTCTTTTTCACCCCCGCGACGCAACACGACGTCCGCACCGGACGAAAACCCACGCGGAACACCTCCGGTCTGCGTCAGGCAGGCCCCACGCGCCGCCCATGGGTCTCCGGATGCAACTCGAGCGAACCTCCCTCATCGCGCTGGCGCTCGTCGCCCTCCCCTTCTCCGCGCTCGCGCAACCTCCCGTCGCGCCTGTGACGCCCTCGGAGTCGGTCGAGCGCGCCGTCGAGCTGTCAAAAACCAGGGCTCAAGAGCGCCGCCTGGCGCAGCCCGAGGCCGCGTTCAGCGCGGCCGAGCAGACCCCCAAACCGGTCGAAGAGGCTCGCCCGAGGCGCGCCGAATCCCCAGCTCCTCCAGGTGGTTACGGGCTCATCCTCCTCAAGCTCGCGCTCGCAGTGGCCCTCGTGTGCGCCGCGGCGTTCGTCTCGCTCAAGTACGGGCTGAGGCGGCTGGTGGGTGGCCCGACTCAGGACGCTCCCATGCGCGTCCTGTCGAGGCTCCCGCTCGAGCCCAGGCGCTCACTCATCGTCACCCAGGTCGCGTCTCGCACGCTCGTGCTCGCCACCAGCGAGGCCGGGATCCAGCTCATCGCCGAGCTCGACGACGCCGACGCGCTCGCGCTCACCGGCGTCATCGCGCAGGCAGATGGCGTTTCACGTGAAACACCTCAGCGCCCGTTCGACCTCGACACCGACGGCGACCCGGACGCCGAGGCGCCAGTCCAACTCGAGTGACTCGCCTCAACGCCGCGTGCGGATCGCCCTGACGCACCGCCAGAGCGCCTCGAACGACTCCTTCCCGTCGTCGTCTCCAGACACGAACTGAGGCGCGAAGCGCGCGGAGCGGCGCGAGAGCTGTACGAACAGCTCGAGCAGCGCCGCCACGCCCACCGGAAAACGAGCAGGTCCCATCACCGCGAGCCTCGCGTTCTCTCTCGTCAGCCTCACCCTCACCGAGAACTGTCTGTTCAGGCCGAACCCGGACGACAGCCGCTCCCACGAGAAGACGAACTCGCTCACTCCCACCCACTCCAACGCGTCGAGCGCGTACGACCAGCCGTCGACGCGCTCTGGATACCCCCTCTCGGTGACCCTGAGCATCGACTTCGACTCGTGCTCGAGCTCGTCGGTCAGGTAGTCGAACACCGCCTGGCAGTGGTCGACGCTCACGACCCCGTTGATGACGGACGTGGACGCCCACGTGTCGTACTCGAGGTTCGCGTAGTGCGTCTCGAGCCGCCTCAGGTGCTTCGCCGAGTCCTCCTGGCCGGGCATCCTGACGATGTTCGGGTCATCGTGCATGAACCCGAGGACCTCGAGGAGCTGGCCCGAGAGCCACGCCCTCATCACCTCCGGGTCCCTGGGCTCGGGCGCGTGCGGCGTGTACGCCTCCAGGTGACCCTTCAAATAGTCGACGAGCCCCGGCTCACTCGATGGGCTCACGGACGCGTACTCCAGGATGGACTCGAGC
This sequence comes from uncultured Myxococcales bacterium, assembly GCA_913058025.1. Classification (GTDB taxonomy): domain Bacteria; phylum Myxococcota_A; class Bradymonadia; order Bradymonadales; family Bradymonadaceae; genus CAJXPN01. The sequence continues at coordinate 8,910 of CAJXPN010000023.1, forward strand.
TCGCTCAAGCGCTCGATGTCGTCGGCATACACGCCATGCGCCCAGCTCCTGACGTCACCCCATAACTCGTTGTATTCAGACATGAACCAATCGACCTCGACCTGGTTTCCTGAGCACCTGGAACGTCCGCCACAACCTCGCCCACGCCTCGGCGACTTCGTGGCCGCGCTCGACTCCCACTTCAGCGCTCAAGATCTGAGAGTAGAAGCGTGGCTCGAACTCGGGCGCCCAGTCCTGCACCAACTCGATGAGCTCGAGTGAACCCAGGATGTTCGAAGGATTCTTCCCACGGAATCCGAAGGCCACCACGACACCATCTCGAGACAGCTTCAGACACAACATGACATCGAGGGGTCTACCGTCGCTCGCCCGAGTTTCATCGAACGGGATCCACATCGGCAGATCGAGGTCGTGAAACCTGCCCTCCAAAATCGGCTCGAGGGGAACGGGAGCATACATCCCATTCAAACCCGAAGACTTCTCCGCCCACCTCACGATCCCCGGCAACGATTCCCACGACACACTGCCCAACGGAAACGGGTCCCAATGAACCACTGGATCGCTCAGATACGAACCGACGTCCACCAGGCGCTCCTTCGCGTCATGCAGCCCCGCCTCCACCAACCCAGCGTGGTCCTCGTGGACGATGGCCAACACACGCTGCAACTCTCCCCTCAGCCACCGCTCCATCAGCGCCGCAACGACGGGACCCGAACCACGCGGTGAGTATGGCGCCAGGTGAGGACGCAGGTAGTCCGAGAGGCCATCCACCGCATTCACCCGTACGCCGCAACGTGCCAGGATCGTCTCGAGCTCTTCAATCCTCTCCACGCTGGCGGAAGAGCCATGCGCCCAGCTCCGGACCTCACCCCATAATCGGTTGTATTCGTTCACAAAAGACTCCTGTCAGGATCGCAAGGCCGTGTACGCACGCCACAGTGAACGCCACGCCGCCGCGACCTCTCGGCTCCGCTCGGGTCCGGACTCCGAGTCGTACCACTCGGGCTCGAACGCGGGCTCGAACCCCGGCGCCGCCCGCTCCACCTTCGCCATGAGCTCGAGCGCGCCCACGACATCGAGCCTGTCCTTCTCGAAGTACTGGTAGCCGACCCTGCATTCCGTCTCCTCCAACGTGAGGTTCAAAACGTACCTCGCGGCGTCCGTCCTCCACGGGGCGACCCCCATGACGCTCACCTCCAGCGGCAGCTCCACCATGAGCTCGAGGGCACAGCCCATCTCGAGCATCTCCATCATCGTCGACGCCTCCTCTCCCTCCAGCATGGTCCGCTCGTCGCCCTCTCGAAGGAAGATGAAGCTCCCGAGCGAGAGCTCCGCTGCCCACGCGTACACACCCTCGAAAGACTCCAACGGCATCGCCCCGAACTCGAAACTGTTCCACGGAGTCAGCCGCTCGGACAGGTGCTCCTCGACCAGCGCGAGGTGCGCGGACGCTCCAACCAGCGACCCCGCGCCGTCCTCGAGAATGGCCTCCGACACGTGAACGAGCTCGCCTCGCAACCACCGCCCCAACAACACGTCGACTCCAGGCCAGTCCTGACCTGGAGCGAACGCGACCAGGCGTGGACGGAGGTAGTCCGCGAGCCCGTCCACCGAGAGGACCGGGACGCCGGACCGCCCCAGGATCTCATCGAGCTCGTCCAGGCGACCCAGGTCGCGCTCCGACGAGCGATGCACCCAGCCTCGAACGTCACCCCAGATGGTGTTCACATCACCCACTCGCGCTCCTCCACGTGGTGTCCACCGACCGCCCTACCCTACCCGCAAACCGTTCCATTCCATGACCTTTTGGGCGCGATTCATCGTGAGTTCGAGCGCGCCCACCATACGATCGGTTGATGCGTGGCGCTCGGGCGCCTCCGCGGGTTATGTTGTGCCCGCTGCGCGCTCCGCGCGAACCCAAACACCCACGTCGCACACTCCGGACCCACCCATGGCCGACTCCAACACGCTCTACATCGTCGACGGCTCCGCGTACGTCTACCGGGCCTTCTTCGGCATCCGAAGCAAGCTCTCGAACTCGAGCGGCATGCCCACCAACGCCATCTACGGGTTCATGAAGATGCTGCGCGGCCTCATCGAGCGCGAGAACCCCGACTACCTCGCCGTGACGTTCGACCGGTACGACGAGGAGGACGACGGGAAGTCCTTCCGCCACGCGCTCTACACCGACTACAAGGCCAACCGCGACGCCATGCCCGACGACCTGCGCGTCCAGGTGCCCTACTTCCTCAAGCTCGTCGAGGCGATGAACATCCCCGTGCTCATCGAGTCCGGCGTGGAGGCCGACGACGTCATCGCGACGTTCACGAAGCAGGCGCTCGAGACCGACCTCGACGTCTGCATCATCTCCGCCGACAAGGACCTCATGCAGCTCATCGGACCCAGGGTCCGCATGATCGACACGATGCGTGAGAAGACCTTCACCGAGGAGACCGTCCTCGAGCGCTTCGGCGTCACCCCCGACAAGGTCAAGTACGTCCTCGCGCTCGCGGGCGACACCTCCGACAACGTCCCTGGCGTCCCGGGCATCGGCGAGAAGACCGCCGGCAAGCTCATCGACGAGTTCGGTGACCTGGAGAACCTGCTCGACAACATCGACAAGGTCTCGGGCAAGAAGCGTAAGGAGAACCTGACCGAGTTCGCCGACCAGGCGAGGCTCTCGCTCGACCTCGTCACGCTCAAGGAAGACTGCGACGTGACGTTCGACCAGAAGGCGCTCGAGATCTCCCCGCCGAACCTCCCCGAACTCTCCAAGCTACTGATAGAGCTCGAATTTCACTCGATGCTCAAGTCGTTCAAGAGGTGGTTCGGCGAGCGCGGGTGGCTCACCCAGGCTCCCGCACCGGTCGCCTCCGCGGCGGCGTCCAGTGGTGACGGGGACGCACAGCTCCAGCTCTTCGGCGCCCCCGGCGCCCAGACATCGGGCGCCATCGCAGGCACGATGTTCGACACCCCCGACAAGACCTACGAGACGATCTCGACGTGGGAGCAGTTCGACGAGGTCGTGAAGGAGCTCGAGGCCGCCGAGATCTACGGCTTCGACCTCGAGACCACCAGCGTCGACGCGATGAGCGCCGAGATCGTCGGCCTGTCGTTCGCGTGGAAGGACGACCACGGCGTCTACATCCCCGTCGCGCACGAGTATGAGGGCGCGCCCACGCAGCTCCCGCGCGACGAGGTCCTCGCCAGGCTCAAGCCTCTGCTCGAGGACAAGACCCGGAAGAAGGTCGGCCAGCACGTGAAGTACGAGTGGATGGTCCTCCAGAACTACGACATCCACTACGACGGTGTCGCCTGGGACACGATGCTCATGTCCTACCTCATCGAGCCGGGCAAGCCGTCGCACGCGCTCGACTCGCTCGCCATGGACCACCTGAGCTACGGGATGACCTCGTTCGAGGACGTCGCCGGCAAGGGCAAGAAGCAGATCACGTTCGACAAGGTCACCGTCGACGTCGCCACGGACTACGCCGCCGAGGACGCCGACATCGCGCTCATGCTCGCGCGCAAGCTCGAGCCCAAGATGGACGAGCTCTCCCTGCGCGGCCTCCACGACGACCTCGAGCTCCCGCTCACGCACGTGCTGGGCAAGATGGAGCGCGCGGGCGTGCTCGTGGACACCGACATCCTCGGGGTCCTGTCGGTCGAGTTCGAGAAGGAGCTCGTCGACCTCCAGGGTCAGATCAACGCGTTCAAGACCCCCGCCGACGACGAGGACACCTCCGACCTCAACCCGAACAGCCCCAAGCAGCTGCGCGAGGTGCTCTTCGACCAGCTCGGGCTCCCGGTCAAGAAGACCACCAAGTCCGGCCCGTCGACCGACCAGTCGGTCCTCGAGCAGCTCGCCGCGCTCCACCCTCTCCCCGAGCTCATCCTAGAGTACCGCTCGTTCTCCAAGCTCAAGTCGACCTACGTCGACGCGCTCCCCGAGATCATGCGTGAGGACACCGGCCGCGTGCACACGAGCTTCAACCAGGCCGTCGCCGCCACCGGGCGCCTGTCCTCGTCGAACCCCAACCTCCAGAACATCCCCATCCGCACCTCTCGAGGACGCACCATCCGGTCTGCCTTCGTCCCCAAGAAGGGGTGGAAGATGCTCGTCGCCGACTACTCCCAGATCGAGCTGCGTATCATGACGCACCTCTCCAAGGAGCCCACGATGCTCGCCGCCTACCAGAACGGCGAGGACATCCACGCGAGGACCGCCGCCGGCATCTTCGACGTCGACATCAGCGAGGTCACCAAGGAGCAGCGCGGCGCCGGAAAGACCATCAACTTCGGCGTGTTGTACGGGATGGGGACCAAGCGCCTGGCCAGCCAGCTCAAGATCACGATGTCGGACGCGAAGGAGTTCATGACCAACTACTTCAAGCGCTTCGGCCACATCCAGGACTTCCTCGAGGGCCTCATCGACGACGCCCGCATGACCGGTGAGGCGACGACGCTGTTCGGCCGCCGCCGCTCCATCCCCGACATCAACGCCAGGGGAGGGCGCCGCGCCTTCGCCGAGCGCATCGCGATGAACACGCCCATCCAGGGCACCGCCGCCGACATCATCAAGATGGCGATGATCGACATCCAGGGGCGCATCGACGACGAGAAGCTCCCGATGAAGATGCTCCTCCAGGTCCACGACGAGCTCGTCTTCGAGGTCGACCCCGACTTCGCCGAGGAGGCCAGGGCGCTCGTCATCGACCGCATGGAGAACGTCTGCACGCTCGACGTCCCGCTCCAGGTCGACGGCGGCCTCGGTGACAACTGGCTCGAGGCGAAGTGACGGTCCTCTTCCTGGATCACGTGGAACATACAACGACACGCCGTTGTCCTCTTCAGGACGGCGGTTTTCTTTGACGGCTCGCGCCCAGGCGAGCCAAGAGAGCATCCCGTGCCACGCCACCTCCGCAGATCAAGGAACGATATGAGGTCTCCACGTTTCACAGGACGGATCACTCTGGCGCTCGCGGCGCTCACGCTCGGCGCCGCCTGCACGGGCGCGCCGGCCACGGACGACGTGAACGTCGCCGAGGTGCCCACGCAGAAGATCGACCTCGACCCGATGCTCATCCGCCCGGCTGGCCCGGACGGCAAGCCCGTCGCGGTCAACGCCGAGGAGGTCTTCCAGTCCGCGTTCGCCGCGTTCTCGGGGCGACGCTACGAGGAGGCCATCAGGCACTACGCCACGGTCGTGGAGTACTTCCCAGAGTCGCGCTTCCTGCTGCCGTCGCTGTTCAACATGGGCCTGGCGAACGAGAAGCTCGAGCGCTGGGAGCCCGCGTCGAAGGCGTACAAGACCATCATCGAGACGTTCCCTGCCAAGCCAGACGCCAAGGACGCGTACTACAGGCTCGCGCACGTCTCGGAGAAGCTGGGTGACCACGAGCTCATCGTGGACCTGTCTCTTATACACATCTCCGAGCCCACGAGACAGGCAGAAATCTC
>CAJXPN010000024.1 GCA_913058025.1 uncultured Myxococcales bacterium
GGCCGCGCAGGCCGCGCATCTGCGTCCAGCGCTCGGCCTCGCGCCAGAGGTTGCCGTTGAGCGCGCTGCGCAGCATCTGCTTGATGTCGACGCGCAGGAGCTCGTCGACGTCGACGTCGTCGCCGCCCTCCCCCGGGTGGATGAGCGCGCCGTCACCGGGGCTGCGGTCGTCGCGGCTGCGGGCGCGGTCCTCGAGGTCGATGTCGAGGAGGTACCCGTCTGGGAGGCCGTCGCCGGGGGCGTCGTCGGGCGAGCGGGTGGAGACGGCGGAGAGCGAGGTCGACGTGGTCCCGCCGGGGAGGAGCTTGCGGCCGCGGACCTCGAGGGTCGGGAGCAGGCGGCGGTGCCCCGCGGCGCGGTGCGCCTCGTAGAACTCCTGGATCGCCTCGAGGACGTCGCCGATGAAGGCGGAGTAGGAGCCGTGGGCCTCGATGCGATCGAGGATGACGTCGAAGACGGCCTCGGCGTCGCCAGGGTCGTGAGGGACGAGCCGCTGGGCGACCATGATCTTGAGGGCGTAGTCGGAGGCGCCCAGGTCCCAGAAGACGTCGAAGACGGAGACGTAGCGGTCCGGAGCGGGGAACTTGCGCAGGAGCGCGGCGCGCAGGCGCTCACGGCGTCGGCGCGCGGCCTTGCGCCAGGCGACCGACCCCGAGCCGCCCGCCAGGACGCTCATGATGATCAGGAGCGTGATCGTGACCGGGTCCATCGTCCTCTCGAAGCGCGTGCCGTGTGGGTCGTCGAATCCTCGACGCGACCCTCGGGATCCATTAACGTCTCACGTCCCTCGTGTGGGCCTCGATGAGGGCTCCGGTGAGGGCATGAAGGGAACGTGCGCACCGACGCGGTGCGAACCACCAGACGTACACGACGGGCGCCGTGAAGCACAGGCGAGGAAGCCATGGGGGGGTGAAGTTCGGGCTCGCGGTGCTCGCCGCGGGCGCGCTGAGCGGGTGCCCCATCATGGGCGCGTCGCCGGCGTGCCTGGGGGGGGCGACGATGCTCCAGGACGGGTCGTGCAAGGCGGGGCGAGCGCCGCTGCACGCGCTGCCGTTCCGCGCGGGCTACGCGACCAAGATCACGCAGGGGTTCCACGGCTACCACAGCCACAAGGAGGACCTGGCGTACTCGATCGACTTCGAGTGCGAGGTGGGCGATCCGGTGGTCGCGAGCCGGGACGGGATCGTGTGGGACACGAAGAAGGACTCGACGGTGGGGTGCCCGGACGAGTCGTGCGTGAGCGAGGCGAACTACGTGATCCTCGACCACGGCGACGGGACGTTCTCGGAGTATTACCACCTCCAACACCTCGGGGCGCTGGTGAAGCGTGGGCAGCGGGTGTGCTCGGGTCAGCTCCTGGGGCTGTGTGGCAACACGGGGTTCTCCACGGGCGCGCACCTCCACTACGACCTGGCCGACGTCACCCGGCGCACGATCCCGGTGCGCTTCGACGAGATGACCCGGGAGAGGGGGGCGATCGGCCTGGCGGTCCCGGACACGACGTACACCTCGGAGAACGGGAGGCGCGCGACGTGCGCCGAGGTCTCGCCGTCGAAGCTGAGCCGCTACGCGTTCGCCCACCACGGGATCACGCTGAACGCGGACGTGCCGATGACGCTGAGGAGCGGTCAGACGAAGGCGCGCATCTCGGGGCGTTACGTGGGCGCGCACCCGAACGTGACGGTCCACTACAAGAAGATCGACGGGGGCGAGTGGATGGACGAGTGCGTGCCGCTGGAGGGGGGGCTGTTCGAGGTGGCCTTCGACTGGGAGAAGGCGGGAGCCCCTGGCTTCTACTGGTTCATGATGACGGGGAGCGACGCGCAGTGTCAGGGGCCGGGGTGGTCGTGGTCCTACAAGGTCCAGGTGATGGACGAGGCGGCGGCGCGCCCGCCCGCGGAGGAGCCCCCGCGGGACGCTCCGAAGATCGGGTCGAATACTCGGAGGGGGGTGTCTGTTGATCCACCCGGAAGTCTGTCATACTCACGTGAGAGCGGGGCTTCCGACGAACCCCATCACTCCAAGCGCCACGGCACGGGAACCGGAAGATGAGCGGCGACGAGGTCACATACCTGGTGACGACCGAGGACATCGCGCACCTCAACCACCACTTCACGCAGACGACGCCAGCGTTCAAGCGGTCGCGTCGCGCGGGCGTGGCGATGATCATGACGGGCGCGCTCCTGGTCGTGTTCGCGGGGGCCGGCTCGGCGTTCGCGATGAGCTTCCTGGCGACGTGCATCGTGATGAGCGCGCTGATGATGGCGGGGAGGCGCGGCCCGACGCGCCGCCAGGTGCGCATGATCGACAAGATCTTCGAGGACACGCGCAACCGCGTGGTGTTGGGCCGGCATCAGATGAAGCTGCTGCCCGACCACATCGAGGTCTCGACCGACTACTCCCGCGGCGAGGTGAGCTGGGAGGGCGTCGAGCGCGTCGAGCAGGACGACTCCCACATCTACGTGTACGTGAGCGCGCTGAACGCGTACGTGATCAACAAGCGCTACTTCCCCTCGCGGGAGGCCGCGCAGATCTTCTACGACCAGGCCTGGAGGCTGCACGGCCGCGCGCTCCAGCTCGAGGCGCAGCGGAACGGGGGCTACCTGCCCGCGCCGGAGCCCTACCAGGTCTACCAGCCCGCCGCGCCGGCACACGCCGCGCTGCCCGCCGCGCCGCGCGCCCTGCCCGCCCCGGAGAACACGCACACGCACGTGCCCACGCGCGCCCCCGCCGGCGGCGCGCCGTCTGGCCGACTACCCGACCCTCCCATCGGGTCGGGCACGGACGGGACCATCTGAGCGACGCCGCCGGAGCCTACGAAGGGTCTGGGAGGGACCGAACGCCCCAGGACGGCCTGTGGGCCCGCCTACGGGCTCCGTATCCGTCGCAGGTGTTTACCTATCCACCTTCGAATCGGCCCGCAGAGGCGCCCCGGCGGCCCCAGGTTCGTTCGGGGCACCTCGCCGCACACCGCCGCGTTGCCCGAGTGGGATGAAGTGCGTTAGAAGCAGCAGTCATTTTGAGACCAAACTCACGATACAGATCAGGATTGAAACCATGTCCGCCGAATACAAACCGAACGAGATCGAGCCCAAGTGGCAGACGTACTGGGACGAGCAGGACGTCTACCGCGTGACCGAGGACCCCGAGCGCGAGAAGTTCTACGTGCTCGACATGTTCCCCTACCCCTCGGGATCGGGGCTCCACGTGGGCCACGTGGAGGGCTACACCGCGACCGACATCGTGGCGCGCTACAAGAGGCTCAAGGGGTTCAACGTGCTCCACCCGATGGGTTGGGACGCGTTCGGGCTGCCGGCCGAGCAGCACGCGATCAAGACGGGGGAGCACCCGCGGGAGGCGACGGCGCGCAACATCGCGACGTTCAAGAGGCAGCTCAAGCGGCTGGGCTTCTCGTACGACTGGTCGCGTGAGGTCAACACGACCGACGTCGACTACTACCGCTGGACGCAGTGGATCTTCCTGAAGCTCTACGAGCAGGACCTCGCCTACATCGCGGAGGTGCCGGTGAACTGGTGCCCGGCGCTGGGGACGGTGCTGGCCAACGAGGAGGTCATCGACGGGAAGTCCGAGCGCGGCGGCTACGCCGTGGTGCGCAAGCCGATGCGTCAGTGGATGCTCAGGATCACCAAGTACGCGGACAGGCTGCTCGAGGATCTGGACCTGATCGACTGGCCGGACCACCTCAAGGAGATGCAGCGCAACTGGATCGGGCAGTCGCAGGGCGCCGAGGTCGACTTCGCGGTCGACGCGGAGAGCGCGGGCGGGCTCGACGCCAAGATCCGCGTGTTCACGACGCGCCCGGACACGCTGTTCGGCGCGACGTACATGGTGCTCTCGCCGGAGCACCCGCTCGTCGATCCGATCACGGCCGCCTCGCAGCGCGCCGACGTCGACGCGTACATCGCGCAGGCCTCCCACAAGACGGACCTGCAGCGCACGGATCTGGCCAAGGACAAGACGGGCGTGTTCACGGGCGCGTACGCGATCAACCCGATGAACGGTGAGCGCGTGCCGGTGTGGATCGCCGACTACGTGCTGGCGACCTACGGCACGGGCGCGATCATGGCCGTCCCGGCGCACGACGAGCGCGACTGGGAGTTCGCCAAGAAGTTCGACCTGCCGATCGTCGAGGTGATCTCGGGCGGAGAGGACGTCCAGGAGGCGGCGCACACGGGCGACGGCGTGGCGGTGAACTCGGGGTTCCTCGACGGGAAGAGCGTGGTCGAGGCGAAGGCCGAGACGATCGCGTGGCTCGAGGAGAAGGGCGCCGGAAAGGGCACCATCAACTACAAGCTGCGTGACTGGCTGTTCTCGCGCCAGCGCTACTGGGGCGAGCCGTTCCCGATCGTGCACACAGAGGACGGCGAGCACCACGCGCTGCCCGAGGAGAGGCTGCCGCTGGAGCTGCCCGAGCTGGCCGACTACAAGCCCACGGGCACGGGCGAGCCGCCGCTGGCCAAGGCCGCGGACTGGCTCCAGACGACGGCGCCCGACGGGCGCCCGGCGACGCGCGAGACGAACACGATGCCGCAGTGGGCGGGCTCGTGCTGGTACTACCTGCGCTACATCGACCCGACCAACGACGAGGCGCCCTGGTCGCCCGAGGCCGAGCAGTACTGGATGCCGGTGGACCTGTACGTGGGCGGCGCCGAACACGCCGTGCTGCACCTGCTGTACTCGAGGTTCTGGCACAAGGTGCTCTTCGACTGCGGGCTGGTCTCCACGCCCGAGCCGTTCCAGCGGGTCGTGAACCAGGGGATGATCCTGGGTAAGACCTACGAGCATTATACGACGTCCGAAGGCGCCCCCGTTTCACGCGCAGACATGCACAAGCACGAAAACCTCACAGGAGAAGAGATCCACCCGGATCACGTGAGAGTGGTCGCACCAGCAAACGTCAAGTGGGATGGCAACACGCCGCTGCATCCCGAACACGGGTTCGAGCTCCACGAAATCATCGAGAAGATGTCGAAGTCGCGCGGCAACGTGGTCAACCCGGACGACGTGATCGAGACGTACGGCGCGGACGCGCTGCGCCTGTACGAGATGTTCATGGGGCCGCTGGAGCAGGCGAAGCCGTGGGACGATCGCTCCGTGAACGGCGTCTACAGGTTCCTGACGCGCGTCTGGAGGCTGCTGGCGGCCGAGGAGGGCGAGGGCCTGTCGGAGCGCGTGGTCGACGGAGCGATCGAGGAGGGGCTGAACAAGGAGCTCCACCGCATGATCAAGCGCGTGACCGAGGAGACCGAGGACATGCGGTTCAACACGGGCATCGCGGCGATGATGGAGTACTCGAACTTCCTGTACAAACAGGACACGATCGCCAGGGGCGCGATCGAGCCGTTCGTGGTGATGCTGAGCGCGTACGCGCCCCACATCGGCGAGGAGCTGTGGCACCGCGTGGGCCACGACTCGAGCGTGGTGCACGCGGACTGGCCGAGCTTCGACGAGTCGGTGCTCGTGGAGGCGAGCGTGGAGATCGCGGTGCAGATCATGGGCAAGATGCGCGGGACGATCGAGATCGCCGTGGACGCCGACCAGGACGCCGCGGTCGCCGCGGCGCGCGCGAACGAGGACGTCGAGCGGCACCTCGAGGGCAAGACGATCCGGCGAGTGATCTTCGTGCCGGGGCGTATCCTGAACTTCGTGGTCGGCTGAGACCGCGGGTGAGGGGAGACGGGCAGGGCCCAGGAGGCACCTCTACGAGGGCGCCTGGGCCCTGTTCTCTGTGTTGGCCCTGGCGGGCCTGTCGATGTAGTGTGGTGGTTCAATACAACAAAGGAGAGCGACGATGACCGGCGTTCTTGACAGAGGTAGGATCACGGACCGTGGCGCCCTCGAATTGCGCACAGGCGAGCTCGATGGGTGGACGCTCTCCGAGGATCGGATCGAGAGGGCGTGGGTGTTCGAGGACTTCGCGACCGCGGTGCGTTTCATCAGCGAGATGGCGCCGCACGCCGAGGAGCTCGACCACCACCCGGAGCTCTTCACGGTCTACGATCGCGTCGAAGTGACGTTGACGACTCATGACGCCGACGGGTTGACCGAGTACGACTTCGAGTTGGCGCGGCGCCTGGATCGGGTGGCCGCGACGCTCGCACAGAAGACAACAGGAGACCCCAGCACATGAAGGTCGAGTCGAGCATCTATCAGGCGGGGAAGGGTTGGTCGGACGAGCTAGGGGGGGCGGACTCGGAGCGCACGCTCGTGTTCGTGTTCGGCGCGTTCGAGTACGCGGAGGAGCCGGCGCGCTTCGAGGAGGTGCGCGCGGCGTACCCCTCGAGCGAGATCATCGGTTGCTCGACCTCGGGTGAGCTCTCGACGCGAGGGTTCCACACGGGGTCGCTGTCGCTGCTCGCGGTGCGCTTCGAGCGCAGCAAGCTGGCGATGAGCGTGGTCGAGCTCACAGGGGACGCCTCGGCGCGGGAGCGCGGCAAGGCGTTGATCGAGGGGCTCGAGCCCGAGGGTCTCTCGGCGGTGTTCGTGCTCTCGAACGGCGCGCACGCGAACGGCTCTCGCTTCATGGAGGGCATGAACGAGGCGATGCCCGAGGGCGCGACGCTCTCGGGAGGGGTCGCCTCCGCGTTCGAGTCGTTCGAGAGGATGTGGACGCTCGCCGGGGGCGAGCTCTCGTTCGATCGCGCGGTGGCGGTGGGCATCTATGGGGAGCACGTGCTCGTGAGCCACGGGACGCGCGGCGGGTGGGACCCGCTCGGGCCGACGCGCTCGGTGACGCGCTCGGTGGAGAACGTGGTGTACGAGCTCGACGGAGAGCCCGCGCTGGACGTGTACAAGAAGTACCTGGGGAAGCACGCCGACGAGCTGCCGCAGTCGGGCCTGTTCTTCCCGCTCGAGGTTCACCCACCGGGCGACGACGAGAACCCGATCATCCGGGCGATCGCGGACGTGGACGAGGCCCAGAGCGCGCTCGTCCTGTCGGGGGACGTGCCGGAGGGTTGGAAGGCGAGGATGATGCGCGGGAGCATGGATCGGCTGGTGGGCGGAGCAGCGGGCGCGGTCGCGGACGCGCTCGAGGGCGCGCGTGGCGATGAGGCGGTGTGCTTGACGGTGAGCTGCCTGGGGAGGAGGCTCGTCCTCGGAGAGAGGGTCGACGAGGAGTACGAGGTGATCAGCGAGCTACTCCCGGAGGGGGTGACCGTGGCAGGGTTCTACTCCCACGGCGAGCTCTCACCGAAGGTGCTCGGGAGACTCTGTGACCACCGCAATCAGATGATCGCGGTCACCCTCATAAGCGAAGCGCGGGCATGAACGAAGGCGAAGACGGCGAGCTGCACAAGACGTTGCGGCGACAGCTCAAGAAGGTGGGGATCGAGGGCCTCGACGAGGCCCCGAGCAAGGAGCAATGGGAGGCGCTCCTGGGCAGGCTGAATGCTTCATACGAGGAGGCCGATCGCGATCGGTACCTGCTCGAGCGCATGATCGACGTGTCCAGCGAGGAGCTGAACACGCTCAACGCGAAGCTCGAGTCGGACCGCACGCTGCTCACGACGGTGCTCGGTTCACTGAACACGGCCGTGCTCCAGATCGACCACGAGGAGAAGCTCGGCTTCATCAACCCTTACGGCCGTGATCTCCTGCTCATCGAGGAGGGCGACGGGGATCTGAAGGCAGAGTTCGAGTTCTTCAAGCCAGACGGGGAGAAGCTCGAGGACTCCGAGGTGAGGGAGGCGCTCTTCAGCGAGGGGAGCTTCTTTGGCCCGGACGTGACGCTGCTGCGCAAGGACGGCGTGAGGATCCCGGTGAGCCTGACGATCTCGCTGCTCATGGACCCCACGAGCCCGGGCGTGGTGATGAGCATGCACGACATCTCCGCGCTCAAGGAGGCCGAACGCCAGGCGCGCGAGGCGCACATCGAGGCGAAGGCCGCGGAGTCCGCGAGGATGGCCCAGCAGACGTTCCTGGCGAACATGTCGCACGAGCTGCGGACGCCGCTCAACGCGGTGATCGGGTACACCGAGCTGGTGATCGAGGAGCTCCAGGACGCCAACCTCGACGAGCACCTGTCCGACATGCGCAGGATCGAGCGCGCGTCGCTCCACCTGCTCGAGCTGATCAACGACGTGCTCGACATGTCCAAGATCCAGGCGGGCCACGTGGACCTCGAGGTGACCGCGTGCGACATCGCGGCGCTGCTGCTCGAGGTCCAGGACACGGTCGCGCCGGCGGCCGAGAAGAACGGGAACAAGGTCACGCTGGAGTTCACGGGCGAGATCGAGGTCGAGTCGGACGCGCTGCGGCTGAAGCAGGCGCTGCTCAACGTGGCGAGCAACGCGTGCAAGTTCACGAGCGACGGCACGATCGTGCTCGAGGCGTTCGGCCGTGAAGACGACGTGCTCGTGACGGTACGGGACGAGGGGATCGGCATGACCCAGGAGACGCTCGATCGCGTGTTCCATGCGTTCGTGCAAGCGAACCCGTCGACCGAGCGCGTGTATGGAGGGACGGGCCTCGGGCTGGCGATCTCGAAGGACCTCTGCGACCTGATGGGGGTGAAGGTCGGGGTGGAGAGCGTCCAGGGAGAGGGGACGACGTTCTGGTTCGAGGTCCCGCGGAGGTTCCATACGGAGGACGCGGTCGTCGCGCGCAAGGAGGCGCCGACGCTGGGCGACGAGGTCAAGGGCCTCTCCGGTATGAACGTGTTGATCATCGACGACGACCCGGACGTCCACGAGCTCGTGAGCCGGTACCTGAGCAAGGAGGGCGTGGAGACGCTGTCGGCCTACGACGGCGCGCAAGGCATCCACGCCGCGCGCGAGCGGTCGCCGGACTTCATCCTGCTCGACATCAAGCTCCCGACGATCAACGGCTGGGACGTGCTGACGGTGCTGAAGTCGGATCCCGACACGGCGTCGATCCCGCTGCTGATGGTGAGCATCGAGTCGGAGTCGTCGCGCGCGTTCCACCTCGGGGCCCAGGACTTCATCGTCAAGCCGGTGACGCGGGAGCGACTCCTCGAGACGCTCTCACGCTTCAAGGACCACGAGCGTGAGGGGACGGTGCTCATCGTCGAGGACGACAACGACCTGCGCCATATCATGAGGAAGCAGGTCGAGCAGCAGGCTCCAGGGTGGCGTACGCGGGTGGCCTCGAACGGGCTGGTCGCGCAGGAAGAGCTCCAGATCGACCACGACGTGGACCTGATCATGCTCGACCTCATGATGCCAGGGATGGACGGCTTCGGGCTGCTCGAGGTGCTCGCCGACCACGACGACTGGCGCCACATCCCGGTGGTGGTGGTGACGGCGATGGAGCTCACGCCGACCCAGCGAGACACGATCAAGAGCCACACGAGCTCGATCATCGAGAAAGGCAAGAGCACACCCGCCGAGATCGCGACGCGGGTGATCAAGGAGTTGGGCGTGAGCCCCGGAGGTACGACGTGAAGAAGATCCTGTTGGCAGAAGACAACGAGGTAAACCGAGACATGCTCGCGAGGCGCCTGGTGCGCCGAGGCTACGACGTGCTCCTCGCGGAGAACGGGGAGCAGGCGATCGAGCAGGTGTACGCGAAGTCGCCAGACCTCGTGTTGATGGACCTGAACATGCCGACGCTCAACGGCTGGGACGCGACGGCGAGGCTGCGCGCGGACCCTCGGGGCAAGGACGTGCCGATCATCGCGCTCACGGCGTACGTGATGCGTGAGGACTGGGAGCGCGCGATCGACATGGGGTGCGACGCGGTGCTGACCAAGCCGTTCCGGTTCGCGGAGCTGCTCGAGGAGGTCGAGCGCTGGCTCGAGAGCGGCAGGACGACGACGGGCGAGTGAGACAGACGTCTCACTCGCCCGAAGCGATGGGTGAGTGAGGCGTCTGCCTCACTCGACCGCGGCGATGGAGCGCTGCGATCAGTAGGAGTGCAGGTCCTGGATCGCGGCGGAGAGGTCGTCGATCTGGGGGAGGATGCGGTCCTCGAGATCGGGGTGGTAGGCGACGAAGGAGTCGAGCGCGGCGACGCGCTTGACGGGGCCGTCGAGCCACTCGAAGAGTTCATCGGCGATGCGTGTGGCGATCTCGGTGCCGTAGCCCCAGGAGATGTTGTCCTCGTAGGCGATGATGACCTTGTTGGTCTTCTTGACCGAGGCGCTGATGGCGTCCCAGTCGTAGGGGGAGAGCGAGCGCAGGTCGATGATCTCGACGGAGATGTCGGGGTTGAGGTTGGCGGCGCGGCGAGAGCGCTCGACGAGCGAGCCGTAGGTGACGATCGTGAGGTCGGTGCCGGGCTGCACGATGGCGGCCTTCCCGAACGGGATCATGTAGTCGTCGCCGGGGTTTGCGCTCTTGTTGTAGGTCTGGCGGTAGAGGTGCTTGGGCTCGAGGAACATGACGGGGTCGTCGGAGCGCATCGCGGTGCGCAGGAGCCCGTTGGCGTCGGCGGCGTTGGAGGGCATGACCACGCGCAGGCCGGGGATGTGCGTGAAGAGCGACACGCCGGACTGTGAGTGGTAGGGGGCGCCGCCCTTGAGGTAGCCGCCGATCGGGACGCGGACGACGACGGGGCAGGAGAAGTCCCCCGCGGAGCGCCAGCGCATGTTCGACAGCTCGTTCTTGAGCTGCATGTAGGCGGGCCAGATGTAGTCGAAGAACTGGATCTCGACGACGGGCTTGAGGCCGCGGGTGGCCATGCCGATGGCGCGGCCGATGATGTTGGCCTCGGCCAGCGGCGAGTTGAAGACGCGCGCGGAGCCGAACTCGTTCTGAAGCCCCAGGGTGACCTTGAAGACGCCGCCCTTGCCCTTGAGCTCACCGAGGTGCTCGTCGTTGGTGACGTCGGCGACGTCCTCGCCGAAGACGACGATGCGCGGGTCGCGGCGCATCTCGGTGCGCATGGCGTCGTTGAGCAGGTCGACCATGGTGGTGGGCGATCCAGTGAAGACGGGCTCGGTGTCGAAGTCGGACGAGGTCGGGTCGACGTCGTGGCTGTAGACGTGGTCGAGCGCGGTGTCGGGGTGGGGCGTGGCGAGCGCGAGCGCCTCGTCGACGGCGGCGCGGATGTCCTCCTCGACCCGTGCCTCGATCGCGGCGACGCCGGCGGCGTCGAGGACGCCCTCGGCGATCAGGAACGCGGGGAAGGTGGTGATGGGGTCGCGCAGCGCCTCGGCCTCGCGCTCGGCGTCGGGCTTGTAGTTGCGCTCGTCATCGGACATCGAGTGGCTGTAGGGGCGCACGACGTGGGCGTGGCAGAGCGCGGGGCCGTGACCGGCGCGCGCGTAGTCGACGGCCTTCTTGATCGCGGCGTAGGAGGCGACGGGGTCGCAGCCGTCGAACTCGGTCTGGTAGAGGCCCTCGAAGCCGCTGGTTGCCTTGGTGATGGAGTCACCGGCGGTCTGGACCGAGCGCGGGACGCTGATGGCGTAGCCGTTGTCCTCGACGAAGAAGATGACGGGGAGCTTGAGTATGGAGGCGGTGTTGACGGCCTCCCAGAACTCCCCCTCTGAGGTCGCGCCGTCGCCGATGGAGACGTAGACGACCTCGTCCTCGAAGCTCTCGATGCGGCCGGCGAGCTCGTCCACGGCGGCGACGATGCGGCCGACCTGGGCGGCGCCCACGGCCTGGAGCATCTGGGTGCCGGTGCAGGAGGACTGGCTGGGGACGTTGAGGTCCTTGTGGCCCCAATGGCAGGGCATCTGGCGCCCATGCGAGTTGGGGTCGGACTCGGCGCCCACGCCCTCGGCGAGGATCTCGGTGGGGGTCATGCCGATGGCGAGCATGAGGGCGCGGTCGCGGTAGTAGGGGTAGAACCAGTCGTGGGCGGGCTTGAGGGCCTTGCCGGCGGCCACGAGCGCGGCCTCGTGGCCAGCTCCGGAGATCTGGAAGTAGATCTTCTGCTGACGCTTGAGGTTGATCTCGGCGTCGTCGAGCCGGCGCGAGGTGTAGATGAGGCGGTACATCTCGATCAGGTCCGCGGCGGTCAAGCCCGCGAAGCGGTCCTCCGAGTCCACGCCCTCAGCGTGTCCATGAATCAGGTCGTTCCCACCGAGAGTGGCGTTGATTTCCGAGCTGGCCATGTGTCACCTCACCGTCGTTTGTCGTCATCCTGGAGCGGCCTCCGAGGATGAAAAATCTGCGTTCTCGACCCTGGGATTAGCACACCGTCGGCGACCCGGTAAAGCACCCCCATCGCTTTCGTGGAACGTTCTCAAGGGCGCATGATTCCTTGACGCGGCGCGTCATCGGGAAGCGAACAGGGGAAGTCACGTGAGGATCTTCGCGTGACCGGAGAGGAAGCGCGCGCGTCGGAGAGGTGGGGTGGAGGTGGAAGGCGGCGCGTAAATTCGCCAACACATCGCAAAACAGATAAGACGTATCCTGGAGGGATACGAAAGGTATCCGTACGACATCAGGAGAACGTGATGAGAGAGGATGTGAAGATGAAGACGAGGATGAGGCGCTGCGCCCAACTGCTCGTGGCAGCAGCGTTGGTCGCTGCGCCCATGAGCAGCTGGGCGCAGGACACGGACGGCGACGGCGCCACGGACGCCGAGGAGGCGCTCCTGGGGAGCGACATTGCTCTGGTGGACACGGACGGCGACGGGCTGACCGACGGAGAGGAGCAGGCGCTGGGGACGAACCCGCTGCTGCAGGACTCGGACTCGGGAGGCGTGAGCGACCTGGTCGAGTTCGTGCTGGGCACGGACCCGACGCTCACGGGCGACGACGACCCGAACGCGGCGCCGACTGGCGGCGGGCCGTTCGCGACCTGGATAAGCAACACGCGCGCCCTGGACACGCTGGCAGACGCGGAGGCGACGTTCACGGACAACCCGAACGGCCAGCGCGGCTACAAGATCGCGCTCCCCGTCGACTATACGGATGGAGGCGCGGGCTCGTTCGGCGTGAACACGCCGATCCAGGACGTCTTCGGCGCGGACACCCAGCAATTCACGATGGTCTTCTCGGGCTACGTCTACATCCCGCCAGCGGCGGCGGCGGCGGCGAGCAACTTCTACTCGTTCTCGGTGGGCAGCGACGACGGCTACCGGATGCGGGTCCATAACGGGACGACCACGGCATCGGCGGAGTTCGACGGCGTTCGCTCGTTCGCGACGAGCGCGCCCCTCGCGGTGGATTTCCCGCTCGGCGGCGGCCTGTACCCATTCGAGGTGCTCGCGTTCGAGCGCACGGGCGCGGTCGCCGTGGAGTTTTCATGGAGGCCGGGCCAGCACGCGACCTTCGACGCGGCGACCTTCGAGCTCGTCCCGCCAGAGAACATGTTCTCATCGGAGCTACGGGCCGAGCAGACCGCGGTCGACCTCAACGGCGGCGATCTCGAGCCCGGTGACGTGATCGAGTACTCGGTCGAGGTCTTCAATGACGGCCTGACGGTCGCCTTCGACATGGAGTTCGTCCCGACTCGCATCGAAGGCCAGACGTTCCTGAGCTACGGCGCATCGCAGCCTGCGGCGGCGACGGTGACGGGGAGCACGCTCGAGTGGCCGGTCCAGAACCGGCTCACGAGTTCGACCTTCACGTACCGCACGGTGGTCACGCAGGTGGCCGCAGGAGCGCTCCTCGCGCAGGGTACGATCTTCGCGTCGACCACGCCGATCCCCAACGTCGGCCAACGACGCGTGAGGATCTTGACCGATGACCCCGCGGCGTCCGACGGCGTGGACACGGCGAACAAGCCGATCGCGCTGTTCACGACCAATGGCGGCGGCGACGACGAGCCCAACGGGTTGACGCTCGTGGACACGTTCGATCCGCCCGCGGTGGCGATCGGCGCTCCCATGGGCGGCACCTCGCTCAGTGACTCCACCCCGACGGTCATGGGCACCACGGACCCGGGAATCACCGACGTCGAGGTGACCTTCGAGGACGGCCTGGGCGCGGTGGTGACCGTCGCGGCGACGGTGTCGCCAGACGGCAGCTGGACGGCAGAGCCGCCGATCGCGCTTCCCGACCAGAGCTACACGATCACCGCGACCGCGACCGACGCGCTCGGCCAGACCGGCAGCGAGAGCGTCTCGATCTTCATCGACACGGCGACGCCGTCGGTGGCGATCGGCGCGCCGACGGATGGCGCGACGCTGCCCTCCCTCACGACGGTCTCGGGGACATCGGACGAGCCCGGCGCGTCCGTCGAGGTCTTCATCGACGCCACCTCCGTGGGCACCGCGACGGTCCAGATGAACGGCACATGGAGCCTCGTGGTCGCGCAGCCGGCTGACTGTCTCTTATACACAT
>CAJXPN010000025.1 GCA_913058025.1 uncultured Myxococcales bacterium
GCCACCGCCCGCGTCGACGGGCTGGAGGTTGTTCACTTCGGTAGGGTCACTGCACGCGAGCGCGGCGACGGAGAGGACCACGCACAACGCGGCCAGAGATCGAGATGAGCGCATGTGTACCCCAAACGAGTGCAACGTCTCGGCAGGCCTGGATGCCACGCGACCTCATACCAAAGGTCACGTCCATTCGACGCGAGGCGCTCCGAGCGAATCAGTTGGCCACCAAATTACCCAAAGTTTGCCCCGAACACCAACGAACCGGCGAGGTCACGGCCTTACAGACCACACCCCCAACGGCGTAGGTGACCTCTCTGTTGACGGCCGAAAGCGGTGGCACGAGACTCCGACTACCGAGAACCACGGAGAAGCTCATGACGATCGACAAGACGACGCTCGCGGCCGCGCTCGCGCTCACGCTCACGCTCACTGCCTGCTCGACCAACGCGCCCACCCCGGACGCGGACACCAAGGAGGGCGCGGTCGAAGAGGCCACGGCGCCGAAGGGGTTCACCGTCAGCGGGTCGGTGCGCACGCTCGACGGCGCCTCGCTCGACGGACCATCCAAAGTCATCGTGATCTGGTTCGTGGACGGAGAGGACGGCGACAGCGTCTACAAGCTGGGCGAAGGAAGCCTGGGCGAGGACACCTTCTCGGTCACGCTGTCGGCGCCCACGCCGCCGCCCGAGGCGCTCACCGTCGTGGACAGCTTCAAGCTGGGCATCGGGCTGCTCCTGGTCGTCCCGGCCGATGTCGACCTCCCGGACGGCGTCGTGACCGAGGAGGTGATGGGCGAGGTCCTCGGCGGAGGCATCAAGGCCAACGCCCCGCGCCACGCGATCGTCTTCCGCGAGGGATCGACCAAGGACGTCGAGAAGCTCCGCGGCCGCTTCACGTGGCCCAACGCCTTCCCCGAGGGCGAACTCTCGTGCGGCGAGGGCGCCGAGAACGAGGACCCAGAGAGCCCGTTCGAGATCTTCGTGCCCTCCGCGTGCGACGGGTTCGAGATCGTCATCGGCTCGGGCGAGTGGATCAACTTCACGTGATCCTCGGCGGGCGGCGTCGTTGAAATTTGGAGGCGGCCCACGCTCTGCGTGACATCGATGTCCGGCCACCGGGCCCGCGGCTTCGTGGCCCTCACCGCCCTCCGCGCCGCGTCCGGCGCGCGTCAGGGGTCTCTGCGGTGGTGGAATGGAACGTGCTCATCCACTCCGCGACACGACCACACGACCTCGAGAGGGACACCATGCACGCCAAGCCGATGAACGCCGCCTACTCCAAGACGATCTGCGCCCTCTCCATCGCTCTCGCCATGAGCGCGTGCGGCTCCGAGTCCGACGAAAACGGCGCGATCTATGGCGAAGGCGGCGGTGGTGGGGACAGATACAGCTCGAACAACGAGTCGTGGGGCGAGCCGGGCTCCGCAGAAGATGGGGGCGGCGAGGGCGGCGAGGTCGGCGAGGGCGTGAGGCCCGCGTCCGGCCAGCTCACGGCGGGCCGCTGGAGAGACGTGGACAACTGGGCGATGTGGCTCAAGCTCATGGACCCGAGCGGGCAGTGGCGCGCGGTCACGCAGAGCTGGGGGTTCATGCCGGTCGAGCTCGTGAAGGTCGAGGTGGTCAGCGGCCAGGCGCCCGCGATCGACGCCGAGGTCGTGCTCAAGGACGCCCAGGGCGCCGCGCTCTGGACCGCGCGCACCGACCACGCCGGGCGCGCGTACCTGTTCCCGTCCTTCTTCACGGGCGCGCCGGGCGTCGCGGGCCTCGAGGTCGAGGTGGGCGGCGTGACCGCGCAGGTCGGGGCCGACGGCGAGGCCGTCGAGATCGACGCGCCCGGGCTCGCGGCGCCCGCGGACACGCTCGACGTGATGTTCGCCATCGACGTGACCGGCTCGATGCTCGACGAGCAGAGCTACCTGCGCTCGGAGATGCGCGACGTGATGGACCGGCTCGAGGACGAGCGGCCCGACCTGACGATCCGCGCGTCGATGAACTTCTACTGCGACCCCGACGACGAGTTCGACGTGATCTCGAACCCCTTCGGCCCCGTCGCGGGCGCGATGGACACGCTCGACGCGGGCGCGTCGTGCGGCGGCGGCGACTACCCCGAGGGCGTCGACGAGGCGCTCGACGACGCCCTCGGCCACGAATGGAGCACCTCGGCGCGCGCCCGCGTGCTCTTCCTCGTGCTCGACGCCCCGCCCCACGACGACCAGGGCGGCCTCGGTCGCCTCGCCAGGTTCGCCCGCGAGGCCTCGGCGCGCGGGATCAAGCTCGTGCCGGTCGTCTCGAGCGGCTCGGACAAGCCGCTCGAGTTCCTGCTCCGCCCGCTCGTCATGGCCACCAACGGGACGTACGCGTTCCTGACCGCCGACTCTGGCATCGGCGGCGACAAGATCGAGCCGACCATCGGGAGCTTCGAGGTCGAGTACCTCAACGAGCTGATGCTCGACTACCTCCTCACGCAGACCGGCTCGGGGACGCTCTGAACGCTTTGACAACCTCGGGCGAGTCGTGGAGTGTCTGGCCACCGAAGACACCACACACCGCGAACAAGGTTGAAGAGATGACTGATTCGATCGCGTCGGCGCTCGCCGAGCTCCCGTCCCGCGACGTCACCGTGCAGCTCCTGGAGATGCTCGACTTCGTGGTCCCCGGGCAGTGGGAGAACGTGACGAGCATGGAGCAGATGATCGAGCGCGCGGTGGGAGAGACCAACCCCCACGTCGTCGCGCGCGTGACGCGCAAGGCCGAGGAGGTCTTCGGCGCGCCCGGCGCGCGCTACGGCACCGCGCTCTGGCTCTTCGAGAACGTCGACCGGCTCGACCAGCTCGCCTCGGCGGCGACGGTCGCGAGCAAGGTCGGCGGCCTGTTCGGCGGCGCGCTCGACTTCCTCGAGGAGTACACGCCCAAGCCCGAGACCACGCAGGCGATCGACGCGGGCATCAAGCTCGTCGTCGAGCTCGTCGCGTTCGGCATGATCCGGGGCACCCCGAAGGACGCCTCGTTCGAGCAGATCGCCGACTTCGTGATCGCGCTCCAGGACTACGCCAAGTCCGACGTGATGCGCATCGGCGCGTGGATCGTGGTCGACGGGCTGCTCCCGTTGGGGCCGAACTTCATGGTCAAGATCAGCGACACGATCCGCGAGGCCGCAGACTCCACGCTCGCCAAGAACAAGGTCTTCGACTCCGTCTCCAAGCACATCCCCGGCGACGGCGTCGAGGAGAAGCGCGGGTTCATCCTCCAGGCGCTGGCCGCCACGAGCGCGTGGATCGGCGAGTTCGTCGCCGAGCGCGGGCTCACGCGCGAGCTGATCATCGAGAAGATCTCGACCGTCGTCACGGTCACCGAGGACACGCTCGACTACGTCGCCGCCGGCCTGGACGCGTCGACCAACTACTACACGCACACGGGCGTGCAGACGGTCGCACGCGAGGTCGTCGTCAAGGCCCACGCCGAGCTCAAGGAGCAGGTGTGGCGCGAGTGGGTCGACGGGCTCTCCTGAGCTCGCGGCTCACTCCGCGGACTTCCGCGCGAGCGCGGCCTTCATCGTGCCGCGCGCGTCCTCGTCGGCCTCCTTCGCGAGCGCCGCGGCCAGCGCGTCCTCGCCGCCCTCGCGCCACGTGAGCACGAGCGCCGCGGAGCCTCGGACCTCGGGGTCCTCGTGCCCGAGCAACGCGATCGCCGCGCGCGTCCCGCGCGCCTCTTCACTCACGGACCTCGTCCTCCGCGAGCTCGCGAGCTTCGGGTTGAAGCCGTTGAGCGCGAGCTTGAGGCGCGTCGAGGTGTGCGCCTCGGGGGCCTCCATGACCTCGAGCGCGAAGCCGACGCAGTCGGCCTGCGCGCCGACCCCACGCAACGCGAGCCGGTCACGCTCCGAGTCGGAGACGCCCTCATCGCGTATGCGCGCGGTGAGCGCGTCGCAGAGCTCGCCGTGTTCGCCGTCGGGCAGCGACCGGATGAGCTCGGAGGGGAGGCCATGGTTACGAGGCGCGAGCAGCTTCTCGCGCATGATCCGGAGCCCGACCATCCGGTCCGACTCCCTCGCATCAGGAGAGAGCAGCGCCTCGAGCGCCAGCCCGCTCGCGTGCGTGTCGCTGCGCGCGATCTCGACGAGCTTCCCCTGAGATGCCTCGTCCCGCGGCCAGTAGAGCATGTTCGAATAGAACGAGGGGTCGTGGAGGTCGAACATGCCCCTGGGCTTACGCGTCATCCCCTTGAACGCGCCGGCGAACGCGGCGTCCGGGTCGTAGGGGAGCAGGTCGCGGGACCTCATCGCCGTCGTCACGAGGACGAGCGTGATGCCTGAGATCCCCTCGCTCACGATCGTGTACGTGAAGAACCTCGGCAGCCAGACCTCGAGCGGGACCTTCGACGCGTGCGCCTCGCCGGTCCTGGGGTCGATGAGCTCGACCTCGACGCTGGCGTCTCCGCGGACATCCTCTGGTTTCGAGGTCGTGAGGGCGACCAGCTCGCGCGCGCCGTCGCCGTCATGGTCGAACGGGACGTGGAGGTGGCCCTTCGTCTCGACGTCGACCTGGAGGACGAGCGCGCCGGCCTCCACCCCGTAGACGCGCAGCGTGGCCTCGCCACGCTCGAAGCCGGCGAGCACGAGCTCGGAGGCGCCGTCCCCATCGAGGTCGGAGGCCTGCGGGTAAGGACCGTAGGGGAGCTTTCGCCTCGTCACAGCAGGCTCGGTGCGGTCGAGCAGCACGGGCGCGGAGAGCGCCTTCGGCGCGCTCGCGTCGCGCACGTCGTAGACGCGCATCACGCCCGAAGCGTCATCGAGGTTCTGCACCAGGACGAGCTCGGCGGGGGCCTCGCCCGTGAGCTCGGCCCAGTGGATCTGGTGACCCGAGGTGATGCCCTCGCGCTCCGTCAACGCCTCGAGGTCGACCCCTTCGACGGGATCGCTCCACCCCATGTTCTTCAGCGGGACGAGCGCGTAATCGGAGGGCGGCGTGACCTCGGGCTCGGCGGCCTCATCGGGCGAATCCGTCGCACCCGAGGGGGGCTCGGCGTCGCACGCGAACAGCGCGAACGACGCGCACACCGGGAACATGAACTGAGCGAATCGGTTCATCGTCTCTCCTCGTCTCTCGACGCGTCTTTGGGGTTCTGGGGGCCTGAAATCGCGGCGTCGAGGGCCGCGAGGACCTCGGGGCGGACCTCGCGCTCGCGCGCGCGCTCCAGGCGAGCGCGTTGGCCGGGCAGGCGTGCGAGCGCACCCACCGCGGCCTTTCGGTGCGTCCAGTCCGTGTGCCCGAGCTGGGCGTACAGACCTCGGAGCAGCCGGGCTCGCCTCGAGGCAGGCCACTTCGCGAGGTCGAGCGGGTCCTTCGCGACCGCATGGAGCGCCGCGATCACTACCGCGGAGCCGTGGGTGTCGGCCTGCGCGAGCACGACCGCGGCCGCGGTCGTGCACCTCAGCGGATCACCCGTCACGACCTTCAGGACGCTGGACAGCTCCGCTGGCGTGAGCTCCTCACCCAGCCGCGCGGCGGCCTCCTCACAAAGCGCGGCGCGGGCCGGCGGTGAGAGTCGGCCGAGCAGCCCGATCACATGGTGCTTCAAGTGTGACCGCGTCGTGAGCGAGACGATCGCTCCACGCGCCGCGGCGCGCACCTGCGCATCGTCGGTCGCCGAGAGGAAGAGCGCCGATGACGCGTAGAGGCTCCGACTGTTGCTTGGATCCCCCGCGGCGATCTCGGCGAGCTTGGCGCGCTGAGCCTTGGTCAACGCCCAGTAAAACACGTCGATGTACCACTCGCCCCTGGTGAACCCGAAGAAGCTGTCGTCGCCGACCATCTTCTCGAGCGCCTCGTCGAAGACGCGCTCAGGCCGAAGGGGCACGAGCCCGCGCCGCCGCATGGCGCGCGCGTAGATCGCCACGCTCGACATGTAGGCGAACGAGAAGTCCGCGGAGACCAGGAACCCGAAGGCCCTCGGGAGCCACGCCTCGGGCGGGATCTCCTGCGTGATCGGCGCGCCCGTCTCGCCGTCGATACGCGTGAACGCGAACGTCGTGGACGCGTCCCACAACCGACGGTCGCCAGGGGGGATCCCGACAGGCTCGACGGCCATGATCTCATCCTCTCCGTCGCCGTCGAGGTCGAACGGGAAGAACGCTCTGCCCGGCGGCTTCGCGTCCACGCGCTCCACGAGCACGTCACCCTCGAGCCTGTAGATCCTCAACGTCGCCTGGCCACCCTCCAAACCCGCGAACATGAGCTCGAGGACACCATCCCCGTCGAAGTCGCCCAGGCTCGCTATGGGCGGGGAGAGCAATGGCTGGACCCCCGACCGATCGGTGAGGTGGGCGGGCGTCATCGCCCTGGGTTGGTCGGAGTCGCGGACGTCGAAGACCTGGAATGTGCTGGACTGCCCCACACGATGGAGGACGAGCACGAGCTCGGCGGGTGCCTCGCCCGTGAGCTCGGCCCAGAGCGCGGTCGGCTTGCCCAACCCTCGCTCCTCGATATTCGGGTCGAGCACGCCAGAGGCCAGCCCCGTCTCCACGTCGACCCCCTCCACCGGCTCGGACCACCCCCAGTTCGGCCTCGGCTCCGGCGCGTCGGCCGCGCTGGGTTCGCCAGCCTCCGCCGCGCCGTGCGTGACGCAAAGCGCCGAGGCACACACCGCAAACCACGCGCACCAAGACGAACGGATAGACATGAGCACCTCCGCGAGGGTCTTGAATGACAGGCGCTCAACATACCCGGCCGCGAGCCTCCCGGAAACACTGGCGGCCGTTCACACGGAGCGCTCCGCAGGCTCACTCCAATATGTAGAGCGGGCGCCACGTGGACCCGCCATCCGCCGACAGCCTCGAGCGGCCTCCGCCAAGCGGCAGCGCCACGTGGAACCCCCTGCCGCGGTCGTACGCGATCGCCTCGCCGCCGCGCACCCGGAGCTCCCTGAACGAGTAGATCGGCTCGCCGGCGGGGTCGCGCTCGATCCAGTAGGTCTGCGTGCCCATCCTGCGTCGCTCGAACGCGCCGC
Organism: uncultured Myxococcales bacterium; assembly: GCA_913058025.1. Lineage (GTDB taxonomy): Bacteria > Myxococcota_A > Bradymonadia > Bradymonadales > Bradymonadaceae > CAJXPN01. The sequence goes on from CAJXPN010000025.1 coordinate 7,002, forward strand.
CTCCATGGCGCAGGACCTCCAGCGTCTCACCCGCGGGCGACGGCGCGAAGAACGGGCTGCGCCAGAGCTGGAGGCGATCCTCCTGGGTCAGGTAGGCCCGATCCGGGTACTTCCCGTAGATGCCCGTCCACATGAGCGCGTCGGCGTCGCGCGCGGTGTCCTCGGGGTGCGGCAGGCCGAAGGCGTGGCCGAGCTCGTGGCCCAGCCCCGCGACCCACCGGCGCGTGTCGGGCTGCGTCGGGTGGCGGCCCACGAGCCCGAGCAGGTCGTCCTCCGGCAGGCACGCCACGCCCGAACCGGCGCGCCCGCTGGAGCCGGGGCCGTCCGAGTAGATCACCCACACCGTGCCGGGGTCGTTCTTTCGCGCGCCAAGCAGGCGCGCCGCCTCGTCGAAGGTGTTGTTGTAACCCCAGTCGTCCTCGCGCGACCCGTTCGGGTTCCCGTAGAACCACCCCGCGGGTCTGTTCGATCGGACTACCTCGACGACCGGTTCGCTCAGCGTGAACGTCGCCCCCCCGAGCTCCCCGGCGTACCAACCCCTCAGCTCGATGATCGCCGCCTCGATCGCCTCGGTGTACTCCGGGCGCTCCTCGCGGTCCGCCGAGACCAGGTACACCACGCGCACCACGCGCGTGTTCACGGGCCGCCGCTCCGCCCCGCTGGACGCTGCGGCCGTCGCGGGCTCGCGTCGAGACGAGGTCGCGGGTCCGCAGGACACGAGCGCCAGGAGCGCCAGGAGCGAGAGCGTCGTCAGGATCGAGCGGGAGCGCGGCATGTCGAACTCGTGTCATCAGGGAGTGACGGCCACCCCCATCGTCTCACTCTTCGAGGCCCTCCCACCAGTGCAAGCCGACCTGGACCTCGTCGGTCACGAACCCCGCCTGCGCGTAGACGCTCGCGGCCGGCCCGCCCGGCTCGGCGACGATCACGAGCCGCTCGAACGGGCCGAACCGCTCCCCGGCGAGGCGCGACGCCTCGTACAGCAACCTCGTGCAGACCCCCTCGCGCCGGTGCGCCGCCGACGTCTCCACGGACTGAAAACGCGCCACGCCCTCGCCGTCATGGAAGAGGCCCATGTCCCCCACCAGCTCGCCGCCCAGGAACGCGCCGTACCAGTCGCCCGCGCCCGCAGCCGCCAGCGCACGGTAGCGCCTCATCTGCGTGCGCTTGAAGACCGTGTACGACTCGAGCGAGTGACGCAGGTCGCGCGACCCGATCTGGAGCGCCGTGGCGGCCTCCCAGTCGGCGTCGGTGGCGAGCGCGCGGACCTCCACCTGCGCGTTCGCGCGCTCCGCGCGCTCGAGCCTGACCGCGCTCATGACCGGCCCGGCGTCGTACTCCATCCCGCGCGCCAGGAACGGCGAGAGCTCGCCGCGCTCGTCCTCGGTCACGTCCCACCCGAACGCGAGGTGCTCGGTGGGCTGGCGGCTCGCGATCTCACGCTCGAAGACCTCCAGCCAGCGCCCAAGATCCCCGGGGCCGGGAGGGTCACGAAACAGGATGAAGTTGCCCCAATGGTACGACGGATTCGAGGGCGTGCGCGCGACGACGTAGCCCTCACGCTCGAGGACCTCACCGTCGAAGCGCACGAAGATCAGGTCGGTGCGGAAACCGAGCGAGCGGATGGTCATGGGCGGCCTCGTCGTGGTCGGGGTGGGCGTTCGGCGTGGCGAGTACACGTCGGGGGCGCGCGTCTGTTCCACCCCATCAGAACACGTACGACAGGCTCGCGCTCGCGTAAGGGCCCTCGCGCCTGAGCCAGTACTCGCCCCAGTGGAGGTTCTCGTTCTCGTAACCCACCGCGACGCTGACGATGAGCGGGTTGAAGTTCTTGAGCTGGTAGGCCGCGCGCACGTCGTAGTCGAACTTCTGGTACCACTCGCCGACCTCGGCGGTCAGCGCCTACGCGATGAGGTCGGCGCCGCCGCGGGCCTCGAGGCCCGCGCCGAAGAGGAACGGCGGGTAGAACCCGAGGCCTCCGGTCAGCGGCATGCGGAAGAGGATCGGGTCGTCGTAGTCCTTGATCTGGGTCTCGCGGCTCGCCTCCTTGTCGGCCCAGTCGTACTTACCCACGGCCAGCTCGAAGCCGAACGTCCACGTGAGCCAGTCGAGCCCCTCGAACTGGTCGGTGCCCTCGGCCACGAACCCGAGCTCCCAGGTCTCCATGTCCAGCCCGACGTCCTCGGTGGTCTGCACGGCGTTGGTCGGCGGCGCGCTCCTCATCGTCGTGAAGCCCGAGCCCCAACGGTAGTAGCCGCCGCAGTACAGCCCCGCGACGGGCGCGTAGACGTTGTACTCGTACTCGTACTCGGTCCGACGCTCCTCGATCGCCTCGTCGCGCGCGGTCGTCGCGGCGTTGAGGGCGCTCAGCCCCGTCGTCGCCCCGGCGCAGACCGAGCCGGACGGGTCGAGCAGCTTGATCTCGTTGACCTGGTAGTCCTCGAAGCGCCCAGTCGGCGGGCCGAACTCGTCAGGCTTCAGGACCGCCTCGCCCGACTCGAACGAGCGCGCATACTCGACGTGCGTGCACGCGCCGATCGACGACGAAATACAAAACAAAAGCAGACACTTGCACGCCGACACGGCGTACACAGAGCGATCCCTCACGGCGACCTCCATGGAGTTCCGGATACAGGTCGAGGTGCTCGCGCTGAACGCGGCCTGCCTCGACTCCCTGATTGTTCATGAGCGCGCTCGGTGTCCGCCTGGAGGGCGGCCTCGCGCTGTCTGGATGAATCAACGGGGCGCGAATGTAAGGGATCTATTTCTTGGCTACGCATCGCTCGCACAGCTCTCACTTCGGTCGAGCTGAGCGACCACAACCTCCGCTTCGCTCCGGTTGCTGCGATGCTGCGCGTTTCGGCAGCGAATTCGGATTCGACGTGTTCGGCTGAGTCGAGGCTCTTGGCGAAGGTCGCGGGAGAAACAGAAGAGGGCTGATTTCGGCAGCGAATTCGGACTCGACCTGAGCACATGAGTCGAAGCCCCTTTTGCGGGCCGCGGGATACGTAGCAGGAAGCCCATTTCGGCAGCGAATTCGGATTCCACCCGTTCGCTGTGGGTGAGGTTCCTGTTGAGGATCGTTCAAGCGAATCCTGGAGAGCTCACGCCCAGCTTGTCGACGCGCCCGCGCGACCACGCCGCGCGCGCCAGGACGTGCCCGATGTAGACAGCGGAGGGAGTGTTGACAGAACCGAGCGAAGCGCGACGCTCGCTCCAGCAGCCCTCGCTCAAGTCGACGCGTCATGGAGATCCCGCAGCGTCTCGCTCAAGGTGACGGGGTCCACGTCCACGGGCCAGAGGACGTGCTTGAGCCGAGGGCCTGATCTCCAACTCGGCCCGGTCGCGTGGTCGGACATGTAGTACGTGCTGGTGAGCTGGTAGCGTGACCACTCGCCTCGCAAGAACACGATGCGTATGGAGAGGACGCGTGGTGATGGATTCGACCTCGAGAAGAGCGGCCTCTCGAGCTGACAAAGGGCCGTGGTGTCGCTGGACGCGTCGTGGCGGAAGAAGCAAGGTATGACGCCATTGTCGAGGCCGACGCACAGCGACCACCCTCGCCGACGCAACAGGCCCATCAACGTGTCCGTGTGTACGTGACCGGGCAGACGCGGGGTGGACCAGCCGTGCTCGTGGAGTTCCAGGTGGTCGGGGTCGAAGACGCTGCGCTCGAGTTGCTCGAAGGGTTGGGCCGTGCGCTGTCGCGCGCGCCATGACTCGAGCTCCGGCAACGTGCTCGGGTGCGCCAGCCGCAGCGACCTGGGCGAGAGAGGCCGCCCGTCGAGGTCGCGTGGCTGGCCGCGTGCGTCGAGCCGACACGACGTGTCGGCCTCCCAGACGAGCGAGGCGAACATCTCCCTGAGAGGGTGCCCCGAGCACGACGCCTCGCGCAACGCCGACCAGCTCCAGACCAGCCGCGCGTTCATCGCGCGCTCGAGCCTTCGCGCCTGCGTCTTACGCCACGCCTCGGGCTCGTCCTCGAACCAGGACGTGACCGCGGCGACGTGGTCGCCCCAGGAGGCGTACGAGTGACCGCTGAGCCTGGCGCGGGCGCGCTGCGCCAGACGCGCCGCCTCGCGCCAGGCAGAGTCTCTGTGGTGGTGCTCGACGCGCTGGGCGAACCTCCAAACGTCTGGACGCGTGGACTTCAGGACTTCGTCGAGGGTCGGCAGGTCTCTCCACGCGTGGGCAAAGATCACACGGACGTCCTGGGTATCGCCCCATCGAAGCGTCAGGGCTACGATCCAGCGCACGCGCGCCTGACCGGGCGCGCGCGCCGACCACTGCGTGTGTAGCCCCCTCGCCACGCGCTGGAGCACGTCGCGCTCGGCGATCGGTCGTTCAACGGGCGAGGCGCATCGCATCCAGCGGACGAGGCGCTGGCGCTGCGGAGTGGTCCAGTCTGCCGGCAGGTCGAGCCGCGCCAGATCGATCCAGGGCTCGACGTCACCGGCTCTGGCCGCGAGCAAGAGCCGCCACCTCGGCCCGGCCGCGTCGCGCCAGCCGGGCAACTCCGCGTCGAGCGTATCGACGAACCTGGGCGTGAAGGCGCGGCGCGTTCCCCAGAGGTGGTCGTGCAGCCCCGAGGGGCTCTCGCTCGAGGTGAGCGCTTTGGCGAGTATGTCCGAGAACGTGGCCATGGGGTGCCGTGATGAGCGTGAGCGTCAGTCTCCGTGTCCCAGGAGCGCGCCCTCGAGGGCGACGAGAGCGTCCAGCGCGCCGGATGAGATGCGCGCGTCGCACAGGTCGGTGAGCGCGCTCTCGTGGGGGTTGATCTCGAGGACGCGGGCGCCGCCGTGGCGCGCGGCCGAGGGGAGCGCGGCGGCGGGCTGGACGAGGCCGGAGGTCCCCACGATGAGGCACACGTCGCTGCGGCGCGCGAAGTCGACCGCGCGCGCCACGACGTCGGGGTCGAGCGGCTCGCCGAACCACACCACGTCGGGGCGCATGCGCCCGCCGCAGACATCACACGCGCCGAGCGCGTCGAACCGCTCCCCGGCGGCGAGGTCGCGAGCGTGCGCGCGCTCGTGGCATTTCACGCGATCGATCTCGCCGTGGAGGTGTACGATCTCGAGCTCGACGCCGACCTCGAGCGCGGCGCGCTCCATGAGGTCGTCGACGTTCTGCGTGACCACGAGCGCGTCCGGGATCCGTCCGAGGATGCGGGCGAGCGCGCGCATGCCCTCGTGGGGCTGCGCGTCGAGGATGACCTCGCGCCAGAGCTGGTGCCAGGCGAGCTGGGGCTCGGGGTCGGTGTCGAAGGTCAGCGCGTTGGTCGAGCTGCGCACGGTCTCGTCGTCGTAGAGGGCGCCCGCGTGCTTGTCCCGGAACGTCGCGACGCCAGACTCTGCGCTCAGGCCACTGCCCGCGAACACGAGCACGCGCCCCGCGCCCGAGAGCGCGTGGGCCGCCTGTTCGAGCGACGTGTCGCCAGCGAGCGGCGCGAAACCGAGCGGATCGTCGGAGACCTCGAACTCGATGTCGTCGAGGCCCCAGAAGCGGTCGAGAGCGCGCGCCAGCAGGCGCCTCAGGGGTCGTTTCGCCAAGGGAACTCCAGCGTTCACAAACGGGCCACTATGTGTAAGCTCGTCCGTGAGCGAGACACTGGCGCCGTGGCTTGAGGGGCGCCCATCGATCATGGGCAGTACGGACACAGAGTCAACGAGCCAATGGATGAGAACACACCAGGAGACGACATGATACGAGGCGGAACGGATTCGGTCTGTGCCCTGACGGGCGCCACCGTACACTCACCCTACAAGGACCACGGCCTCGACCTCTGTCAGGAGGCCTTCGAGGGCCCCGCGCAGGACGAGTACGCCTGCGGGCTGATCTACTCGAACACCATGCGCGAGGTGCAGACCAGCCAGGGAGATCAGAGCAAGACGATGTGGGCCCATGAGCTCGTCGTGTCCGCCGAGGGGATCGGGCTGAGCGCGCGCTTCACGCGCGAGGGGTTCATGGAGAACTTCAAGAAGTTCTTCGGTAAGGCCGAGCTCCAGTCAGGCGATCAGACCTTCGACGACAACGTCTTCGTGCACGGGGACGTGAACGACGAGCGGCTCGCGGGGTTCATCTCCAAGGAGGGCGTGCAGTCGGCGCTGCTGCTGTTGGTGATGGCGAACGAGAGCGCGACGGTGACCGTGTCTCCCGGTCGGGTCAAGTTGACGTGCAGGAGGCCGCACGACGAGCGGAGCGTGGACCACCAGGAGATGGCGCTGCCGCTGCTGGCGTTGGGCCTCATGGCGACGCAGGGCTGAGGCCGCCCAGCGCCGCTCAGCTCTGGGAGATGCGGGCCTGGATCGCGGAGGACGCGCGCCGGACCTCGCGGGCCTGGTCGCCCTGGCCCAGGCGCAGGAGCTGATCGTAGGCGAGCGCGTAGGACTCGACGGAGGCGCGCGCGGCCTGGTTCGCGACGAGCAGATCACCAGCGGTGCGGGCGAGCCACGCGAGGTCGGGGTCGACGATGGGGAAGGTCTCGAGGACCTTCCTCGCGGCGAGGTAGTGCTCGCTCCAGCGCTGAGGCTCGCGCAAACCGGCGTGGCACGTGGCGAGCGCGGCCTGCGCGACGCAGAGGTAGAGGTGGTAGCCGTGTCGGGTGAGCGCGTCGAGGACCTCGTTGAGGACGTCCCGGGCGAGGGTGTACGAGCGCTCCTCGAGGAGGACGAGGCCGTAATAGAGCTTGGGGACGCACCAGGCGCAGTGCCCGAGCTCGGCGAGGCGAGAGGACGCCTCGAGGTAGTGACGCTCGGCGTCGTTGAAGGCGCCCTGGGCGCGGGCGACGTCGCCCAGGAGGACCCGAGCCATCCAGATGCCGTACTGATCGGAGGTCTGGCTGAAGTGGTGCGTGGCGAGCTCCACGGCCCTGGTGGCCTTGTCGGCGCGGTCGTCGCGCAGGTGCACGCGAGCGAGTGCCATGTAGGCGTCACCCTGGGTGGCGCCGACCTGGGCGGGGGCGAGTGAGTGGTCGAGCTCGGCGCACAGGTCGAGCGCGGAGGTGATCCAACGGCGCGCCTCGCGCTGACGGTTTCGGAGCGACGAGAGGTAGGCGAAGAGTGTGAAGCAGCGGGTCAACCCGAGCTCGTCGCCGAGCTCGGCGAAGAGCTCGCTGGCCTCGTCACACGAGGCCTGGGCGGCGTCGACG
>CAJXPN010000026.1 GCA_913058025.1 uncultured Myxococcales bacterium
GGTTGGCTCGCGATGGTGCTCGCGCTGCACCCACGCACGCGGCGCGCGCCGGTGTCGGCGGCGACGCTCGCGAAGGCTCAACGTGAGGGTGTGTGGGTCGTGTTGGCGAGCGGGGAGGGGTTCGTGAGCCCTGCGTCGGGGTACGTGTCGTTGAGGGAGAAGCAGACCCTGGCGCGCGTGCTCGCGGCGCTGGCTCGGCGTCACGCCGAGTCGCCTGATGTGCCGCTGGGTTTCGACGAGGCGTACGCGCTCGGTTGGCCCGACCAGCTCAACACGCCGCTCGAGTCGGCGCGAAACAGGCTGCGCGTGGCGATCCGCAGGCTCCGAGACGCAGGCTTGAGGCCAGTGCTCATGACGAAGACGGCGGGCTACCACCTCTCGGCGGACGTGACGATCCACGAGATGTAAGGAGTTCGCCTTCAATAGTAAGCGCTCCGCGTGCGTCCGAGTGTTCGAGCAACATGACGACGCGAGACGTGGAGTAGATGATGAATGCGAAGGCTGTGTGTGTGGCGACGGTGTTCGGGTTGTTGGCGACGGCTGCGACGGCGTGGGCGGGCTCGCCAGGAGCTCAGGATCAGCTCGACGAGGCCGTGAACGAGCTGGAGTCGGGGGAGCGTTGGACCGCGCGCGAGGCGCAGGTCCGGGAGGCGATCGGTCGAGGCCACGCGGCGTCGGTGTCGGTGGCGGGGTCGAGCGGCGTGAACCTGTCCGAGGACGGGCTCGTGCTGACGGCGTGGCACGCGGTGAAGGGCGTGGCGAGCGGAGAGGCCATCGCGGTGGGCTTCCCGGATGGTCGCGTGGTGAAGGGCTGGGTGACGCGCTACTCGGAGCGCGAGAACCTGGCGTTGATCGAGCTCGAGGGTGGCGGCTACCCGGCGGCCGAGCTGTCGTCGACGTCGCCACGCGAGGGCGCGCCGATCTGGGTGGTGGGCAACCCGCGTGAGGACAGCGGCGCGGGTGTCTTTCACACGTCGTTCGGTCGGGTGAGGGCGCTCGGCGGCGGCGAGACCTCGTATGACGCGTGGACGTACTGGGGGCATGGCGGCGCGCCGGGTTTCGACGCGTCGGGCAAGCTCGTGAGCGTGCACACGTCGTGGAACGCTCAGACGAGGTTGCGAATGGGCCGCTCGCTCGAGAGCGTGGCGTCGTTCCTGGAGTCCGCGGGAGAGGGCGCGCTGGTCCCCGAGCTCGAGCGCGCGAAGCCGACGCGCGCGTTGTCGGCGCCGAGCTACGCGATCGAGAGGTCGCACCTGAGCCAGATGCACGATGCGTTGAACGAGATCGAGGCCGGCGCGCGCTGGACGGGGCGAGAGGAGGCGATCGAGCGCGCGCTCGTGCCGGCCCACGCGGCGTCGGTGCACGTGGGCGGCGGCTCGGGGATGATCCTCTCGCCTGACGGTCTGCTCATGACGGCGTACCACGTGGTCGACCACGACCCGGACGGCGCGTTCCAGGTGACGTTCCCGAGCGGTGTCAGCCTTAAGGCGCGCGTGGTCGCGGTGTCGCCTGAGGACGACCTGGCGCTGCTGAAGCTGCCGACGCCAGAGGCGCGCGCGTACCCGCACGTGGAGGTGTCGGAGCGAGAGCCAGCCGTGGGCGAGGTGGTCGTGGTGATCGGGAACCCAGGCTCGAAGTCGGGCCGGGGCAAGTTCCACACGTCGGCAGGGCAGGTGCTCTGGTACGGGCCTCGGAGGGGCATCCTCGGGGACCTCGCGTACGACGCGTGGACGTACTGGGGCCACTCCGGCGGCCCGGTCTACGACGTGGAGGGAGAGCTCGTCGGCGTGCACAACTCGTGGGACTCGGAGAACGCGTGGCGCCATGGGCTCAGGCTGAAGACGCTCCGTGGGTTCCTCCAGGAGCACGCGCCCGAGGTGCTGTGAGGGCTGCCTCGGCCGAGATCGCTTGCCACGCGATGGTTTCGGGCCGACGATGCCGCCGAAATCGAGCGTGGAGGAGAGATGAAGATCTGGTGTGTGGCGGCGTGGTGTCTGTTGGTGGGAGCTGGGTGTGCGCCCGAGATCGACTTCGACGATCGGACGTACTTCCCGGCGGACTTCGAGGAGACGTACACGATGGTGTCGCCGTGCTCGGAGAGCGTGACGCATGGAGGTAACTACGTGCAGGTGTACGCGAGCCCGGACGCTCTAGAGGCGTTCACGGACCCGACCAAGGAGTACCCGGTGGGGGCGATCCTGGTGAAGTCGCAGCACCGCGAGACCGCGCCCGAGTGCGACTACCCCACGAAGTGGACGGTGATGAGGAAGGGGGAGGAGGGGTCTGCGCCGGAGTCGAACGACTGGGGATGGCAGCAGATCGACGGAGACGGCGCGTTCGTGCTCGGACCTCAGCCCAACGGCTGCGTCACGTGCCACGCGGGCTGCGGTGAGGACCGGGTCTGCACCAACGACGAGTGATCGTCGCCGAGCGCGTCAGCCGAGGAAGCCTCTGAGCCAGGGCTCGATCATGTCGAAACCGAGCGCGGCGGTGAGGACGACGAGCCCGAGGCCGATGGCCGAGCCGAGCATGTAGTCGCGGAACCGGACGCCCGAGAGGATGAGCGCGAGGTTGACCGGCGGCGACATGAGCATGATCAGGCGGATGCCGATGATCACGGGGAGGGGGTTCTTCTCCAGCTTCCCGAGCATGCGCTGGACGGTGGGGTTCTCGATGCTCTGCAAGGGAGCGCCGCCGACGCCGCGAGTCACGGCGAAGTGCGTGGCCAGCGCGAGCATGGCGCCGGTCCAGCCGAGCGCGCCGCCCACCAGCGGTCCCCAGAGCAGGAGCGCGCCGACGATGAAGACCGCCGCGGGCAGCTGCATGTGGCACACGAGCATGAAGACGGCGAGGTAGGCCACTCGGCCCCAGATCCCCGCAGACTCCACCAGCTCCTGGAGCGCCGAGAAGCTCTGGAGCTCGCCGAAGCCGAGCGCCTGCCCGATGAAGTACAGAGCGACGGAGAGGCCGGCGAGCGCGCCGACACGAATGAGCACCGAGCGGCCCTTGGGCGCCGTCGTGGCGGCATCGATCTCGGGCTCCATTGAGACCTCCGCGGCCATCACGTCCCTACTCTGTCTGAGCTCACACACGACCAAACCTCTACATAAAGTCACCGAATGTCAACGTGGTGATATGGTAGGCGCCAGGGCATTGGGTGTCAAGTCATGGTAGGTGGAGTGTCTTCAATTCGGTGCCTGGAGTGCCAAAAAGAGTCACGAGTCGTCAGGAAACACGTCATCGCGTAGCGCCTCGAGGCGCCGCCTCATGTCCGGTCGAGCGCGCCGCGAGGCGTCCTCGATGGCGTGCTTGCCGTGCTCGCCCAGGAGCGCGAGCGCGTCGCGCGCGGCGCGTCGGAGGCCGGCGTGGGTCTCATCCAGGGCGGCGTCGACGATGGCAGGCGCGGCCTTCGTGTAGCCGGCGAAGGCGAGGACGCGGATGACGGACCGGCGGACGTCGGGGCGCGGGTCGTCGAGCTGAGAGGCGGTCGCTTCGAGGTAGGACGTCCTCGAGCCGACGCGCTTGAGCGTGCGGCGCGCGGCGTCTCGTACGCGGGGGTCGTCGTGGTCCATGAGGTCTGAGACTGCGACTTCGACCTCGAGGTCGCGGTGGTTCCCGAGCGTGCGCAGCGCGCCGAGGACCTCGAACACGTCGTGAGACGTGAGGTCCTCGAGCGCCTCCGCGCGCTTCGCGCGCATCGTCGGCGCGCTCCATTCGAGCTCGGGTTCGGCGCTGGCGCGGACCCGGAGCGCGGCGCGTCCGGCCTCGGTCATGACCACGCTCGGGGGCTCGACGAGTGTCGCGTCGCGTCGCGAGAGCGCCTCGTGCGCGAGCTCCGCGAGCCTGGGAGGCCCCGAGCGCCATGTCTCGAGCAGCCAGTCGTCCAGGCGCTGGGACCGCGACGCCAGCGCGATCGCTCGCCCGATCGCCTCAGGTTGCGCGGCCTCGTCGAGGATCGCGTCGAGGTCGGCCTGGCCCATGAGCCAGACGGCGCGCGCGAGCGCGTGGTCCTGCGCCTCCACGCCCCCGATGACATGTGCGTGCAAGGCCGCTGCGTGGAGCGCGGGCGCCCACTGGAGCGCGAGCGCCGAGCCCACGGCTCGCGCGCGCTCGCCGGGCTCATCCGCCTCGAGCGCCGCCCAGATCGCCTCCACCGTCATGTGCCGTGCGCGCGCCGCGGCGTACCGAGGCCGCGCCGCCGGGTGCTCGATGGCCGCGTGCCAGAGCGCCGCGAGCGCCTGGAGTCGTCGGTCCAGGGCGGCGTCGACGACCTCGTCGACGTGGACCTTCAGGTCGTCTCGTCGCCACCCGCGCGCGAGGTGCGCGCCCTCGACGAAGAGCCAGAGCGTCTGCTCGAGCGTCGCCGCGGGGTCCTCGGCCAGGTCTGCGTCGCGCGCGCACGCCAGCAGGTCCTCGAGCGTGACGTGCGCTCCGCACGCGTGCAGCGCGCGTAGCCTCAACGGCTCCGCAGCCAGCGCGGGGGGATCGATGGCGCGAGCGCGCGCTGCGAGCGCGAGCTTGATGCTCGGCGCCGCGCCCTGGGCGACCTGCGCGACGCGCGCGAGCGCGTCGCGCGACGAGGTCACGCCTCGCGTGGCGTGCTCCCACCTCGTCGGCGAGCGCTCTTGGTCTGGGATCGCGCCGCTCAGGAGCGAGGCGCGGCGGTCGTCCCCCACACGCGCCGCGGACTGGATGGCGTCGGTGAGGATCGCGCGGGCGCCGCCACCACCCAGCGCACGCGAGAGCGCCTCACGCAGCGACGCCCTGAACTCCTCGTGGTCGTGTTTGCCCAACCAGAACAGGAGCTTGTCGAGGATGTCTGGTCCCGGCACCCGTGAGCTCGATGCCGCCAGCAACCTCGCGGCGCCCCGCTTGATGTTCATGTTCGGATGGTCGAGCGCGCGGGCGATGAGATCGAGCGGGAGCGTGCGCACGCGTGCTTCATCCGAGAGCGCGTCGAGCGCGGCGCGCACGGTCTGGACGTCGTCGGCGCGAAGCATGGTCACGAAGCGGACGGTGACCCCGGCGTCCTCGTGGCATCTGGCGAGCGCTCGGAGCGTGACCTTGCGCACGTGCGGGTCCTCGTGACGCAGCCAGCGCAGCGCGAGCTGGACCTCGGCGGGCCAAAGCCAGCCGTCCAGGGCGTCGAGCGTCACGCGCACGATCTGAGCGTGAGGGTCGTCCCGGCGCCTGAGCGTCCGACACAGCAGGTCGTTCGCGACGAACCTGCCCACGTCCTCCCGGTCGTGTGGCCCCGCGAGCGCCGCGGGTCGCAGGACACCGCGCCCATGCAAGCGCGCGCCGTAGCCTCGGAGCGCGCCGAGGGTGTCCTCCGAGAGCGAGGTCTCGACGAGACGAGACGTGCCGCGGTGAGGATCGACGACCGGCTCGAGCGCGCGCGCGGCCGTGACGTCGATGACGCGCGCGAGCAGTTGCGCGATCGCGTCCATACACTCCACGCCGCCGTGCGCGCACAGCGCGACGAGCGTGACCTCGGGGTCGGCGCTCGAACGCGTGAGGAGCTCGAGTTCGGCGTCGGAGACCCGCGCGCCGAGGTCGCGCCGGATCGCGTCGGGCAGCTTCGACGGGTCGAGCCGCGCGAGCAGCGCGTCGCGCCAACGGCGCGCGTCGTCGAGGTGCCACACCAACGCCGCGGCCTCTCCCTGATAGGGGACCAGGTGTGCCGCGGTCTCACCGTCCGGGGCGCCCAGCCCGAGCTCCGCGGCGAGCGCGTCGCATGTGCGCTGTCCGCCGACGTGGCGCAACGCGAACAACGCGTCCTTCGTGTGCCGCTCGACCCGTGAGAGCGCGAGCTCCTCGGCGCCGTCGACCCGCCAGGAGCCCGCGAGTCCGAGCGCGGTCGGCGCGACCGGTGCGTCGGACGCGGCCAGCTCGAGCAGCGAGGGAGCGCCTCCCTCGAGCGCAGCGAGCAGGTGCACGCGTCGGCGCCACCTCGAGTCGCCGTGAGGGAGCGACATGAGCGCGCGCCTCGCGGCCTCGCGCGAGGTGTAGAGGAGCCCCGCGACCACCAACGGTCGGACGTTCTGCGTGTCGAAGAGCGTGAGCACGTCCTCGACGCTCGCGTCTTCGACGAAGACGCCGCGGCGATGGAGGCGCTCGAGGGCCTCCAGGGCCTCTTCGCCGAGGATCTCGGGGGCTTCCAGCGCGACCGACAGGATCGTCGACAGGTGCGCGCGCGTCGCGTCCGCGCAGAGACCCAGGCCGCGGAGCGCGGCCTTGCGACCGCCCAGGTCGATCGAGGCATCGCGCGCGATGAGCTCGAGCGCGTCGCGCTCCCGGCGCGCCGCGAGCGCGTCGACGGCGCGCGTGACGACCAAGGCGTCGGCGTGTCTGGCGAGCGCGTTCAGCGTCGCGCGAGCCGCCTCGTCGCGCCACGCGTGCGCGGCCCACGGCCTCGTGACGTGCGTGAGCGTTCCCTGGAGCACGTGGAGGATCGGTGATGCGAGGCCGCCTCGGAGCGCCGCGATCGCGTCGAGAATCGAGATCGCGCCGGAGGCCATCCCGGGCTTCAGCAGCGCCAGCCCGGTGGCCGCGCAGCGGTCCTCACTCGCGCGTACGAGCTCGCCTGGGAGCCCAGGATGCGCACGCAGCAGCGCGTCCGGGTCGCGCGCGATGGTGGAGAGCGCCCGCCGAATGTCGATGTCGTCGGGGCCACGCGCGAGCCACGCGTCGGGGTCGCGCGCGAGCTCGAGCGCACTCCAGCGCGTCGAGAGCGTCGGGTCGAGCCCCCATGCGCGCCAATCAGGGAGCGCGTCGACGTCTCCCGAGCGCGCGGACGTGACCTGGACCTGGAGCAGCCGCCCCTCGGGCGAGAGGTCGGCGCGCGGGCGCCCGAGGGCGGCCCCGATCACGCAGCGGCCCAGCCCGGGCGTCCTCCACGAGGTCTCGAGCAACGCCGCGTGCAGGGTCGTGGCGTCCGCGCTGGTGAGCATCGCGGAGAGCGCGTCGTCGTCCGCCACGAGCGCGCGCTCGAGCGCGGCGTCGAGGTGGGTCAGCGGGATCGCATTCATGGGCGCGCTCGAGGGAAGGAGGGTCGTGGACCCCAAACCTCCTGCGCGAGCTCGCGCATTTCAAGCCGCGAGCGTGTGTTCTACACGTGAGGTGACGCGCCAGCGTCGATGTGTGAGTCTTCGAGAGGTCGAGAAACCACGCGTTCGAGGAGCAGCCGATGTCCAGATCGTGGCGCATGTCGAGTCTGTGCCTGTGCGCGCTGGTGGCGGTCGGATGCGCCGCCGATCGGACGAACACGGCCCCACCCACGCGGCCCTCGCCCGCTGACGCAGCGACCGCCCCGGACGCCGACGCGCCAGACGCGCCGGACGCGCCGGACGCCGACCCGAGCGCGGCAGACGCAGGCGCCGACGCAGGCGCTCCCCTCGAACCGCTCGCGTCCTGCCTGAGCGCGCCGTCACCGCCCGACGCCCCCGAGCAGGACTGGGAGCACACCCGCAACGAGATCGTCACGCTGGGCAGCGACGAGCACACCTCACAGGACACCCTCGCGGTCACCACGAAGGAGGCCCGGATCGAGGGGAAGTTCGCCTACGGCGCGGTGAGCAAGGATCTGGAGGACGAGTGGGTCGAGGTCTTCCTCGACGACTGCTCGGGCGCGTTCGTGAAGCTCGGCGAGCGGCTCACGGACTCGGACGGCCGCGTCGCCTTTTCGATCGCGCCCGAGGCGCTCCCCACACCTGGCACCTACGCAGTCTACCTGCGCGTGAAGGGCGACCAGACCTCGGCGCGGTCGGTCCTGCGGGTCTTCCCCGAGGGCACCAGGCTCATGGTCTTCGACATCGACGGGACGCTGACCACGAAGGACTCCGAGATCTTCGGGGACGCCATCGCGGACTTCTTCGAGCCCATCTACAGCGGAGACGTGGTCCCCGAGGCGAGGCCCAAAGCAGCCGAAATCACGACGGCGCGCGCCGCGCAGGGCTACCAGCTCGTCTACCTGACGGGCCGCCCGTACGTGCTCACCCGCATCACGCGTGAGTGGCTGATCACGCAGGGCTTCGCGCCGGGCACCGTGCACGTCACGAACTCGAACCGTGAGGTGCTCCCCAACGACTCGGGTGTGGGTGAGTTCAAGCGCGGCTACCTGTTGAGCCTGAAGGCGCTGGGGCTCGAGATCGAGGCCGCCTACGGCAACGCCGAGACCGACATCTTCGCCTACGCCGGCGCGGGCGTGCCGCCCGCGAGGACCTACATCGCCGGCGAGTTCGGCGGCGACGGTGGCACCCAGGCGGTCGGTGACGGCTACGAGTCGCACCTCCCCGTGGCGGCCGCCGAGCCCGACGCCGCGCAGCCTTTCGCGTGGCCGTGAGCGCGTCGATGAATGGACGCGGCGTCCATTCGTCGATTACCGTGACGACACGAACCATCATGAACGAACCATGGAGCCTTCGATGAGACGACTGATACGACACCTCCTCCACGCGACCGCGCTCGCTGCGCTCTTCCCCGCCACGGCCGCCGTCGCCCAGGAGAAGCCGCCCGCCAAGAAGCAGGTCCGCGCCGTGGCCCAGTCGCCCGAGGCCGCGCTGTTCGCCAAGTACGAAGGGCTCGACGCGACCTCGACCCGTGAGCTCCTCGCGACCGTCAAGGCCGACCCCGCCCGCGCGAAGCTCGTCACCAGAATCGCCGACGCGCTCGCTGCCCCCGACGTCAAGGCCGCGGACATCGAGGCCGACCTCCTGAAGCTGGTCAAGGGCCTCGAGCCCGCGCAGATCTCTCCGCTCCTCGACGTGGTCATGCGCGACCACTACGACCGCCACGTCGCCACCAGGTCCGAGGTCGCCTCGGCCGCCGACCTCGGCAAGGAGCTCGAGGGCAAGGACCAGACGCTCGAGGCCGCCGTCTACGGCAAGGCCACCAACACCACGAAGAAGACCTCGAAGAAGCATGCGTACAAGAAGCACCTACGCGCGCGCAGGTGACGGATGTTGGGCATGTTCATGGCGCGTCGGCGCATGGTCGCCGAGCTCGAGCGCGACGGTCGCCTCCACGACCCCGCGCTCCGGCGCGCCTTCCTTCGCGTCCGGCGCCATGAGTTCCTGCCCCGTGCCCAGCGCCACCTCGCCTACGGCGTCGACGCCGTAGAGGTCCTCGACGAGCAGACGATGACGTGCCCCGGCTTCATCGCCCAGATGACCGAGCTCCTCGAGGTCACCCCTGGCGCGCGCGTCCTCGACGTGGGCACGGGCACCGGCTACCAGGCCGCGATCCTCGCCCGGATGGGGTGCAGTGTCACGGGCATCGAGGTGCGCGCGTCGATGCACGCGCTCGCGCTTGAGAACCTCGCGCGCGCCGGGCTCGGAGAGGTCGACGTCCGGCTGGGAGACGGCGCGCTCGGCGCGCCGGACGCCGCGCCCTTCGACGCCATCCTCCTCGCGTGCACGCCGCGCGAGATCCCCGCGGCGCTGCTCGACCAGCTCGCCCCGGGCGGGCGGCTCGTCGCCCCGGAGGGAGACCACGAGCGCATCCAGTCGCTCGTCCGCCTGCGCAAGACCCCCGGAGGGATCCAGCGCGAGGAGGTCCGCGCGGCGTGGTTCGTACCAATGGTCACACCGGAGCTCGTGCCCCAGTGATGCTCGATGCGTTCACTCGGCGTCGGGCGGCGTCTCGACGGCGTGAGGGTGCCCCTCGAACTGGACCGCGTCGTCACCGATGACGTACCACTCGGGCTTCTCGGCCACGAACTCGTGGAACGTGTTGCGGACGACGGGATCGGAGTCCAGGCAGTGGCCCGAGATCGGGAAGGAGTCCTCCTCGGAGAGGATCTCGCCGAGCGACGTCCCACAGATCGAGCAGAAGCAGCGCGCGTACTTGTACGGGGCGTCTGGCGTGTACGTGCTGACGATGTCCCGGCCTCGTATCCAGCTCAGGCTCTCGCGCGCGACGAAGACGAGCGCGCTGGCGCCCACCTTGCGGCATCGCGTGCAGTGGCACATGCCCATCATGGACGGGGTCGCGCTCAATTCGAACGCGACAGCCCCGCAACAACAGCTCCCTTGAATCGTGGTGTCCACCGAATGTCTCCTGTCTCAGGTGTGTGAGGAAGGTCTACATCGGGTCTGAACATATGAACAGTCACGATCACGCCAGGCGTCAGGACGACACCAGCACCAGCGGCGCGTCCATGTACTACCGCGACCTCGCCGGATACGACGCCGCGAGGGAGGCCGCCCGCGAACTCGACCGTCGCTTCCTCCACACCTGGGGCGCCATCCCGGTTTACCGCGCTCGTGATGAGCTGAGCCGCCCGCGCCGGCGCGGCGCGCTGAGGTTCCACACCTGCGGTGGGGCTCGCGCGCCTCATCGCCGGTGCGTCTCCGCCACGCCATGTGGTTTTCGTGTCACAAACCAATGAAATACAAAGGGTTTTATAATAGTGGGTTGTGTGGATGGCGCGCGCCGTGCCATCGTCACTGCCTGTGGAACGGAGAGCTCTGAGGACCGAGAGGAGGCGCGCGGTGTCGAAGTCTGGCCGTAAGGTGTGGGGTGTGGTCGCTGTGGCGGGGCTGTTGATGGCCTGCCAGGGGGGTCTCAACGTCCAGGACGCCTCGGAGGGCGGGGGCGCGCATGGTGGCAACGAAGGCCCGACCGGCCCCGGCGGGGGCGGCGAGGTCGTCGAGAACAACGGCGGCGGCGAGGTCGCCACGCCTGGCGTGTGCGACACCACGCCGGCGCTGCCAGTCGACGCGCCGATGCGCGTGCTCACCGGCCTGGAGCTCGGCAACGCGCTCGGCGAGCTCTTCGAGGGCGTCGACGTGGGCCGCTACGAGATGACGCGCGATGGGCGCGTCGGCGCGTTCGTCATCAACGGCCGCGAGGCCATCGAGGCCGCGCACGTCGAAGACTTCCGTCTCGTCGCCGAGGCCGTCAGCCCGCTCGCCGCGGCCCAGGCCGGCGCGGTGATGGCGTGTGAGGGCGGGGGCGAGTCGCTCTTCCAGGGCGAGTCCACTGGCACCGACATCGGCTACGAGTCGTTCGCGATCGATGCGCCTACGCGCGTCGCGGCCATCGACCTGCTCGCGCTCGGCAACGACAGCGACCCGGAGGTCCGCAACGCCGACGGGCGCCTCGAGAACGGCTGGACCTCGATCTTCGAGGTCCGCTTCTACGAGGGCGGCCAGCGCGTCGACGTCGCGTCCGTGACCTCGACGAGCGACGAGGGCGCCAACGCCGCCTCCCACATGACCGACGGCGACGAGACCACCCGCTGGGCCACGCACGGCCGCCAGACCGCGACCTTCACGCTCGCCCGCGAGGCCGCCGTCGACCGCGTCGAGGTCCTCTGGTTCCTCGCCGACCGCCGCAAGGCGTCCTTCGAGCTGCGCTCGGCGGACGGCGTCGCGCCCACCGAACGCGAGTGCGCCGAGCGCTTCGTCGAGCGCTTCGTGGGCAAGGCGTTCCGCCGCGACCTCGAGGCCACCGAGCGCGACCTCTTCCTCGCCCTCTACGACGAGGGCGTCGCCGAGGGCGGCCCCTCCGAGGGCGTGCGCTGGGTCGTCGAGGCCGCCCTCCAGGCGCCCTCGTTCATCTACGTCCACGAGGACGCCTCACAGGGAGCCCGCGACCTGACCGACTACGAGATCGCCTCCCGCATGGCCACGACGCTCTGGCGCAGCCTGCCCGACGACGCGCTCATCGAGGCTGCCTCCCAGGGGTTGCTCCGGGACGCCGACGCCCGCGAGGCCCAGGCCCGCAGGATGCTCGACGACCCGCGCGCGATCGTCGCCATGCGCGAGCTCGTCCTCCAGTGGTTCGGCGTCGACACGCTCGAGCCCGCCGCGCTCGTCACCGAGGACGCCGACCTCACCGAGGCCGATCGCGCCGCGCTCGCGCAGGCGATGTCGGCCGAGACGCGCCGCTTCGTCGACCACGTCATCGACAAGGAGGGCGCCGACTGGCGCGAGCTCCTCACCGCGAAGTACTCCTTCATCGACGCCACCATGGCCGCCCACTACGGCGTCGAGCCCTCGGGTGAGCCCGACTCCGACGGCTTCGCGCGCGTCGACTGGGAGCACCGCGCCGGCCTCCTCGGCCACGCCAGCTTCCTCTCGGGGCACCACGGCCCGGTCCACCGCGGCCTGTATGTGCGCAACACCATCCTGTGTGGCTCGATCCCAGGCCCGGAGGGCGTCGCCACCGACTCCATCCCGACCGAGCCGGGCGAGTCCGACCGCTCGAAGTCGAACAAGCGCATGGAGCACGTCGACTGCCGCTCCTGCCACGTCATGATGGACAACCTCGGCCTGACGCTCGACACGTTCGACGGCCTCGGCCGCTGGCGTCAGCAGGACGCGCACGGCAACGCCGTGACCTCCGCCGGTGAGATCCTGAACACCGGCGAGGTCGACGGCCCCGTGGCCGACTCGATCGAGCTGAGCGCGTCGCTGGCGTCCTCGGGCGTGGCCGCGCAGTGCCTCTCGCGAAACCTCTTCATGTACACCTACGCGCGCACCGACGCCCCCGGCGACGCGTGCGCCGTCGCCACCGCGCGCGCCGAGCTCGAGTCGACCGGAGACATCCGGGACGCGCTCGTGGCGATGATTCGAATGGACACGTTCGTCAAGATCCCGGGAGGTGCCCAGTGAGCCGCTACAACCGCAGGTCGTTTCTTCGTGGCGCGAGCGCGTTCGGCGCAGCCAGCCTCGCGCTCCCGGCGCTCCCGTCGCTCTCGAACGCCGCGCCAGGGGACTTCCCCAGGCGCCTGGTCGTCTTCTTCTCGGGCAACGGCACCATCGGCCCCAACTGGCGACCTACCTCCGAGAACGGCCGCCTCACCGGCCTGAGCACCATCCTCGACCCGCTCGCCCCCCACATCGACGACATCACCGTCCTCGAGGGGCTCGACATCGAGTGCGCGCGCAGCACCTGGCAGCCCAAGTCAGGTTTCCACGCCCACGAGCGAGGCCTCGGCGGCATCCTCACCGGCACCCACCTCAACCTCGGCTCGATGGAGGCCGGCAGCGGCTACGCCAACGGCCAGTCCGTCGACCAGTTCATCGCAGACGGCTTCGGCGACCAGACCGCGCTCCACTCCCTCCAGGTCGGCATCATCAGCAACCGCAGCAGCAGCAACGGCTGGTACAACCGCGACACGATGGTCTACTCGGCGGCCGACCAGCCCAAGTTCCACGAGCGCGACGGCGCGCGACTCTTCTCCCAGATCTTCGGCGAGAACCCGGGCGAGTCGACCGCCTACGCCAAGATCCGCGCGCGGCGTCGAAGCGTGCTCGACTTCCTCAAGGGCGATCTCGACCGCGTCCAGAGCCGCCTGAGCGCCCAGGACCGCCTCCGCGTCGCCCAGCATACCCAGGCGTTCCGAGACCTCGAGCGCCAGCTCGACGAGGTCGTCGTCTGCGAGGCTCCCGACGCCCCAGGCGGCATCAACTTTGGCTCCCAGGCCCAGACCGGCGCCATCGCCGACTTCCAGATCCGTCAGACCGTCCAGGCGCTCGCTTGCGACCGCACCCGCGTCGCCACGATGCAGTTCGGCAGAGGCCTCGGCGCGCTCTCCCTCCAGTGCATCGGCCTGAGCGACTCCTGGCACGCGCTCTCCCATGAGGGCGACAACAACGCCGACGCTCAGGACAAGCTCACCCGCCTCAACACCTACATCGCCGCGCGCTTCTCCGACCTGCTCACGCAGATGAAGGCGGTCCGCGAGGGTGACGGCACCATGCTCGACAACTCCGTGGTGCTCTGGGTCAACGAGCTCGGCAAGGGCAACAACCACGACCACCACGACGTCCCCATCATCATGGCCGGCCGCGCCGGCGGCTTCCTCAAGCCCGGCGGGCGCCACATCGAGTTCGGGCGCCGCAACACCAACGACCTCCTCGTCACGCTCTGCCACGCCTTCGGTCACTTCGATGTCGACTCCTACGGCATCCCCGACCTCAACGAGGGCGTGCTCTCCGAGCTCATCGCCTGACTCTCTTTCTCTGGCTGCGCATCGCTCGCACAACTCTCACTTCGTTCGAGCCGAGCGACCACAACCTGCGCTTCGCTCTCTTTCTCTGGCTGCGCATCGCTCGCACAACTCTCACTGTCTCTTATACACATCTGACGCTGCCGACGATCTACTCTGTGTAGA